>JAILMV010000070.1 GCA_024692185.1 Bacteroidales bacterium
GTCAAGATTGGTCGTAGTGCCCACCTTGGAGGCCCCTTCGACCTGCACATAGGCACCCACGACCGGGCTCTTGTCGGAAGCAAAGTACACGGTGCCCGTCACCGTACGGTTCTGGGCACTCGCGATACTTAGCGTCACGAAAAGTACGAGGAATATAAGTATGTACTTAGCTATTCTCATTATTTGACAAATTTCTTAACCTTTGCAGATGATTTGGCGGGAACGTTGTTCGCAACGGCTGCAGGATATTTAATATTGGCTTTTGCAGAAGCCTCGGTATCAAGGATTGCGGAAGCCTTCTTTCCAGACTTGACAGACTTGACAGACTTGACGGATGCGCCGCCGGTGCTGGGCTTGCCGATAACTCCCTTGAGATACTGAGTGTCCTGGAGAGAACCCTTGCCCTGCAACTCACCTTCGGCTGTAATAATCCATCCGAGAGCTATACCTACATATTCACCATATTCGCAAGCTCCGGTCTGGAATGTGATATTACCACTACTGCGCTTGCTAACGGTTACGACCTTGTTAGGCGTATCTCCTTCAAAGGGGAAGTAAGGAAACTCGGAAGTCTCATACTTGAAAATACCGGTAACCAAGTCCATGCAAGAGCCATAACTCGGATGATTCCAGGTGCCTAGGGTCTGCTCATTTATGTAGAAATTACCATTTTCAGCGTCAAACACAGCCTGAACAGCAGAATAATCCGCGGAACCAGGGAAACCAGTGATGGAATAGGTTGCATTGTCGCTGTTAGCCGAAATGGTCCAAGTATTGCCATCAACATCCCATTTACCAACAAAATCGGTGTATGCCGCCTTCACCACAGGTGTCTCGTCATTTTCAGGGACGTACTTTTTGAAGCTTTCAGGAATAGGGTTGGGGCCATATGAGCGGGCAGCAAGTTTACCTGTCGAGGGATCAGCAATATAGCTATATGCTAGCGTATATCCGTCAAAAAGTCCGTAACCGCCTTCGCCTGGCGCAACAGTAAACACTCCGTCGTTGTCGACACTGATGGTAAAGATAGTTCCACGGGAATTGGGACTATTTATAGGGTAGTAGATGTACTGGGTAGTACCAAGGGTGAACGTTGCAGAAATCATTTCCTGGCAAGCGCCGTAAGTGTCGTCGTTATAAGTGCCAAGATCCTGCTCGTTGAATTCAAGAATTCCTTTTTCAGCATTATAATCAAATACCGGGGCCTTAACTTCGCCCTTAGGAGTACCTATTACAGGGAAGCCTTCGATATTATAATTCTTGCCATTCTCTTTAGCTGATATGGTAATGACGCTGTTATCGAGTTTAAACTGGCCGATAAATGTATCATAAGATGCCTTGACGGACTTGTCCCTCTCCACATTCTTGGTCGGCAGAGCAATTACGGTTCCGTAAGTATTGCCCTTTCCTGCATTAGTACCTTCCTGGATAATCCACTGGAACTGGGCACCGACGAACTTGCCGTTCTCACAAGATCCGGCGCGAAGCTCATAAGTATCATCGGCATTCTTGACGAAAGTAAAGATTACGCCGGGATCTCCATTTACAGGATAATTGCGGTACTGGCGGTTGTTATAGCTAAATACCCCACTAAAGTAATCCTTAAGCTGGCCATAATGATTGGAAGAAGGATCCTCGTAGGTAGCAAGAACCTGCTCGGTCACAGAGAGACGGCCCTTCTCGGAGTCATAATCACCTACAACCACGGTGTTTCCACCACGGGATGCAAGAGAAGCGGATCCAGGGATTCCCTCGATGTTATAGGACACGCCATCTTCTTTAGCGGAAATAACCCACTCGGAACCATTTACCTTCCAAACTCCGATATAATCTGCATAAGCAGCCTTGACAGCGGGATCGACCTTAGTATATTCAATGGCTGAGTACTTGCCATTCACGCGGCCGAGAGTATCGATACCAACAGCTACAATGTAAGTATTTCCGTAATCAAATTCAGGGAAATTCTCTGTAGCGGTCTTGTTATAGGCGAAGTATTCCAGGATCTCGTCATAGTATGCACCGTAGCCATCGACTTCGTAGATAATATCGTCGGAGATAGCCCACGCAGCCTCGGTCGCAGCAGCAATGACACCATTCATGCTGGCCTCGGCAAGCTCGGATTCGTGAACAGTAACGAATGCATAGTATTCACCAGACATCTCACCAGAAACAGTATTGGTAACTGCCTCGGGAGCATTGGAATCCTCGGATTCAGAATGGCTGACCACCCAAGAAGTCTCGGGAGTAGGGACCACTGCCTTGATTTCGGTAGGGATAGCTTTCAGGACGTAGCTGGCAGTCTTGTCGGAAGCATCACGACCTTTCCTCCAGCCCTTGAAGGCGACAAACTTATCCACGAAGGAATCTACATTGAGTTCATCGACAGGGTCTTCCAGAGCATAAATCAATGCGGAAGTGAAAGTCTGCAGATAGTACTTGTCTCCAACCTTCCTAACATAACCGTTCAGAACGTCGAAGCAATACTTCTCGCTAGGGCTGTAATAGGAACTTACGAACAGCCTTTCGTCGAAGGACACAGGAGTTGCGCCCTCTACGGCAGCAGCGGTAGCGCCACTCAGGTAAGGGACACCGATAGCATCGGTCTTCTTTACACCGTTGGTAATATTAACCACGGTACCGGCAACGATAGAGGTATCGGCGACATAAATGAAGCCCTCTCCATCGGTTACGATAGTGCTGCTCTTGGATGCGGCAACTACGGTAACGTTAAAGAGGTTGGCGGGAGTATTGTTTGCAAGAGCGACCACAGATGCGATGCTGGTGGTCACGGTAGGGTTAGGATACTGGAATACCTCGATATCCTTGATGGATGCACCGGCAGCATCGACAACCTTGACGGTTGCGCTGCGGTATGAACCGGATTCGTTGGCAGCGACAGTAATAGTATACTTGTCGGTGTGAGTAGCCTTGACTTCTGCGCAAGAAATCCAGGACTGTGCTGCAGTGGGGATTTCGATAGTGTAATCAAGGTTGGTAGTAACCTCAAGGGCCATGGTACCACCTTCTGCGGTAATGTCCTGAGTTTCGATTACAGCTTCGAGTTTCCCACCTTCGAAAACGAGGGTGCGGATATCGCTCTTACCCTTGTGATTGGCAGCATAAACGATAACCTTACCATTGCCATCGCTGTTATTGGTCACCTTGATGGAACCGGATGCATTGTCGGTAGCTTCCACTACAGCATCCCAGCCGGCGGCTGCGCCGAGGACATCTACCTCAACTTCGTCAGTAGAGCCGACACCGGCGATGGTATATGCGAATGAGGCGGTTTCGCCCTTCTTGACACCATTATTCTCACCAACAACCACATTGAGGGTGAAAACTTTCTCCTTAGGGATCTCGACGCGGGTAGAACCCACATAGAGGACGATGTAATCGTCGGTTTCCTCATCGGGAGCAAGGTATGCGGAATAGTCGGTATCGGACACCAGGCCTACAGTCTGCCAGGTCTCGCCGTTATCGTAGGACACGATCCAGTGACCATCCTGAATTCCGAACTGAGGCGTAATACCATTGGTACCGTTTGTACCGTTTGTACCGTCGGTTCCGACTACGCGGAGAGGCTTGCCATCTTCGCCAAGAACGACCTCACCATTGATGGTCCATACATAGTTTCCATCAACGAGAGCGATGTTCACTACAGGAGCATCATTACCGTCGGCTCCGTCTTCACCGTCCTCACCATCTTTGACTACGACGGAGTTGCCGTCGGAGAACTTGATCTCGCATCCATTCTCCTTCTGAACTACTGCAGTAACCCAGACATTGTCTGTGGTGATGGCGGTAACGAGAGAACGCAGACCGGGAATAGTCTGTTCGTTCATGGTCTTTACCTGCTCTTCGAGAGTAGCAACTCTTCCTTCGATATCATCAACCCTCTTCTTGATGTCGTTGAGATCGTTAGGAGTGCAATACACAGCGCACAAGAATACAAGTACAGCTGTGAAGATTGTCCTTAAAGATGTTTTCATGATTGTTATAAATTAGAAATAATAGATTTCTGAGACAATAACTAACAATAATACACTTAACTAACCATTCGTTTAACAAACCCGTCCCCTACGGGCAAAAGGCTAAAACAGCGCCCAATATCGGAATTATTTTTTTTAATTACAAATTCGTAAACAATTCTTTTTGGGGCTTATATGGGGTTAAAATCGGGTTTTTTCTTTCTGCCGCGAGGGCTGCTGCGCGAGAGTGGTTTCGATTAGAAAGATTTTTGAGCGTTTTGCTTATAATTGTTAAGCGCAAGAAAAAAGCAAGCCGGCTCCGCCGCGCCGGCATTAAACGTTTATTTTTACACCACGAAGTAAACCTAGGCATTCTGGTTGCACTGGAGGACGATTATTCATGCATATATACTATGTCATTTATCAGAACGTTCACGGGTTTACCCCCGACCACTCCGGGCTTCCAATTCTGGATCTTGTCAACAATGGAGAGAACATATCTCTCCTCCGGGTTCAACGCGCTAGGGGACTTTCCTCGGATTCTGGGTCCTATCAGGTTCCCTTTTGTATCAACGACGTACTGCACTTCATAACTATTGTACGGAATCCGTCCATCTTCTACCTTATTGGACAATAGTCGGTTAAATTCCTGGCCAAAGCCTTTATCGCAACGCAGCCCATTGCACAGCG
>JAILMV010000086.1 GCA_024692185.1 Bacteroidales bacterium
GAAGTAGCACAGACCTTTGGCGCGGATGATGTTCTTGGGCCAGAGGCGGGCTACCGCATAATCGAACTTGTTAAGGTCCATTGCCGGGCGGGCGTAGTACACATAAGTGCCTATGTTGTACTCCTCGACCTCGCCGCCTTCATGATGATGGTGATGCTCGTGTTCGTGCTCGTGCTCATCGTCGTCATCATCATCATCGTCGTGCTCCCCGGCACCGCCCTCGATTTCAGAAATCCAGGCAGCGGAAGTGGCCACCTTGTCGAAATCGAACTTGCCGGTATTGACGAGCTTGTCCAGATCCACGTCACCGAAATCGCACTCCAGGATTTCAGCACCGGGGTTCAGGGCAGAGACTATCTTCTTCACGCGAGCGAGTTCTTCAGGCTTGACGGAAGATGCTTTGTTGAGCAGCACTATGTTGCAGAACTCTATCTGTTCTATCACCAGGCGCTCCAGATCCTCTTCGCCTATATCCGGCTTCTGAAGGGCATCGCCGCAGGCGAACTCGCTCTGCATGCGCAGGGCGTCAACCACGGTAACGATGCAGTCCAGCTTGGGATTGATGAGCTGCTTGGGGCCTATCTGGGGAACCGAGCAGATGGTCTGGGCGATGGGGCCGGGTTCGCAGATGCCGCTGGCCTCGATCACTATGTAATCGAACTTGTCCATCTTGCAGAGCTCGGCGAGCTGCGCCACAAGGTCCATCTTCAGGGTGCAGCAGATGCATCCGTTCTGCAGAGCCACCAGCGAATCGTCGGAATTGCCCACGATGCCACCCTTCTGTATGAGTTCGGCATCGATATTTACTTCGCCGATGGCATTGACTATAACGGCGATCTTGATTCCTTTCTTATTTGTAAGGATGCGGTTCAGGAGGGTTGTCTTGCCGCTTCCGAGGTACCCGGTCACGAGAAGAACCGGTATCTGTTTTTCTTCCAGGTTTATTGTCATTTTGTCACTCGCGAGTTTTCAACCCGTAAGAGCAAACATTGTTCCACTGACAGCTTCCCTGAGAATATGTCATGGAAGGAAACTCCACCGGCCTACGACAGCCGGATCGGAAATCACTCCGGAATCCACCACAGGATGCTTCAGAAGATAGTAGTAGAGTATTTCGCGAAAGGTCTTACCCTGCGTCACCATCCTTTCCTTTATGCTTTCCGCATCAGCCAATCCGGCTGCCTTGAGAAAACCGCCCGCACCGCTGGCTCTATATGAAGTCATGGACACATTGTAACGTTTGCCGGCCTTGAAAGGACGGCCGTCGGTAAACGAAGTAATATTCACCCTATGTCCATAAGATTTGCTGCGGTCCACCGTATAACATATGCCCCCCGCTGATTCATAATTGGCGGGTGTCTTTCCTTGCAGCCAGGCATCGTAGCTTGCTTCCAGGAAAGCCTTGATTTCCTCGCCGCTCAATGAAAGCAGGACAAAACGGTTATCAAAGGGATACAATTCCGCAATCCTTCCATAACTGACAGGACCGGCTGACAGAGTTCCGTCAAGAGCTAAAGGGGATGACATGGAGACATCCACCCCTTTCTCTCCAAGGGCCAGGGAATGATAGAAGTTCATGTAATCGCTCTGTCCTTCGAAAGACTTACGCACATCCAGAGGAACCGCGAGTTCCCCTATCGGGGCAACAATGAAGGCGCGTACCTCATAATAGTCATCCTTAAAGGCATCCCACATGTCAGCATCACGCTGAGCGGTGGATAGATAAATCTTCCGGGCCTCCCCCATGGAAGGGCGGAAGAATGCATAATACCGTCCGGACTTTCCGGCATCGGCCGTCAGAACCGTCGTTCCATCGAACACCTTCGCCTTGCTACCTTGCCGGTAGATGACATAGTCAAGTTTCTTCCTATTGAAAAAAGCCTCGGCAGCAGCATCATCTTCCCCGTCCATCACCCCAAAACGGCAGCCGGATTTCTTGATTACACATGATGCTCCATCATGCAGATACGGGACGCCAGCTTTACGCATGAGGGATTGCATGAGCCGGATCAGATTGCGCCCCAAACTCACATCCGGACCGGCCATCACGGCATCATAATGCATGTAGGCCGCCATCCGCGGATAAAGATGGGCTTTGCCTGCGGCTATCTTGTTGTAATAGAATGCCGCGTTGTGCCCTTCCAGGGCCCCGCCTATATCGACGAGGAAGACGGGGGCATCTCCCTCGGCCTTGCGTATTTTCTTAATGGCCTCGCTTACTTGAAGAAGTGAGGCCCTGGTCTTCACGGATGTAAAGGTTGAATCGAACCAGTTTCCATGCATATTGCCGGTCGCGACGATTACAGCATCCCTTTTCTGGGCAGAGAGACTTACGGCAGCTATCATCGCCGCAAGGCCACATATTATCTTATTCATAGTGTTATCATGGTTTCGAGCATGTCATAGTGAGCCTTATCGGCATCGGGGGCGGAATCGGCAAGTTTCGCACTCAATTCTTTCACCTTGCGGACGAACTGAATCCTATATGCCGGAGATTCATCGATATCCTTACTGTCCACGGTGCGCTGATATATGGGTATTCCCTCGCCGAAACAGCATTGGTCGTCGTCTGAAAAAGAAGCCTTGCCCCCCTGCATTGCAGCAATAGGTTTGGACATGGCGCTGACCAGTTCCCGCTGCAGGGTTTTTTCCTGAGAATTGAGGACCCCGCCGGAGATAGATGTCGCGAACACGGCATCGAACAAATCGTCGAAGTATTCCTTGACGCTATAGGGCTCGTCGCTGTTGAACGAACAAAGGCTGACTCTTGAAGGCACTACAGAAGATAGTTTGGAGGCGATTGATGCCACCAGTCTGTTGGAGGCAGGGGCGGCCAATTGCATATATGCAGTCACGCTTCTATCGTCCAGCCAAGCAGAAGACTTCAGTTCCTCCACGACCCATGCAAGAGCCTCTTTCTGGACAGCAGCAGGAACGGGACGCACAGCTTCCGAGCCGCGCGTGTTAAAAAGATACACTCCCCCAACCTGCGCCAGTGCATATTCCATATAGCGTTGGAACTGTTTGCTTATACGGCCGTAGAATGCAGTCCTTCTCGAGTAATCATCATCGTCCTCCACCCATCCGTTCATGTTGGAAAGGATGTACCTTAGGTTTGACATCCCATATCGGCCGGATTTAACGGGATCGCTGCCGAGGTCCTCTTTGCGGGCGCTCGGGTCATATTCGGTAGATGCAGCCGTCGATGACTGCTGGGAGGAGAATCGGTAAAACGGGTCTCCGGCATGGGCATCGATGATCTTGCCGGCGATGGCAGCTTCTTCCCACATATCCCTGGCTTTGGGGACAGGCTTGTAGAGCCACTCTATTACATACTCGTCATACACTCCCAGCGACGGAGGAATCAGGCGTACGCCCTTGTCACCCGGCTGGGCCACATAGTTGAAGCGAGCATAATCCATTATGGAAGGGCTCAGCCCATACATAGCCGTAAAAGAGGGGTCGCGCAACTTCTCGGTATCGAAAGCCGACGATGCCGCCATGTTGTGCATAAGGCCCAAGGTGTGGCCCACTTCGTGAGACACCACATATACCAGGGATTCATGAAGCAGTCTCTCCGGGAGACGTCCGCTGCGGACCCTTTTATCGACTTGCGCAGTTTGGATGAAACGCCATTCGGTAAGCAGGCGGGCCACATCGTTGTAGATGAGCACGCTGGCATTGAGTATCTCCCCGGTCAGGGGATCCACCCATGAAGGGCCCATGGCGTTCATCTTGGTGTTAGGGATGAAACGGATACAGTTGTATTTAAGATTGTCGGGGTCGAAGGCCGGATCTTCTTGCTCCGTCGGGAAGGGACGGACCTCCATCACATTCTTGAGACCTATCTTTTCGAAAGCAGCATTCCAAGCGAGAATTCCGTCTTTTATTGGCTGCTTCCAGCTTTCAGGGAAAGAATCATCCACATACCACACAATATTCTTTTTAACCCCTACTTTCTTCCCAGCCTGCCATGCGGCGATATCCACAGGTTCTATCCTCCATCTGTTAGCAAAGCGATACTGACGCACACCGTCGGGAGAGGCGTTAATGTCCAAACGTCCCGTTCCTCCCGGCCCCCCGGTACTGAAAACACCGATACGTACATCCTGGAGACGGGGTTTCATAGGAACTTCCGGAAGCACCAGCAGACTCACGGTCGAACTCATCGACCCCTGCGTCTTGGTTCCGACGCTTGTCGGAATCTCCGTATTCTGATAAAGAGTCAGCGATACATTATCCTCGAAAGCCTTCATTTTCCCGAACCAGGCGGTTTTTTCTTCCGCCCCCAAACCGGATTTGAACTCCTTTCCCTTAGGGGCGGCGCCCGTAACTATGGAACTGATTTCGAAGATAATCTTCCCGTCCTTGCGGGCAGAAATAGGGATTCTCCGATGTACAGTAGGGAGGAAATTCCGTTCCGATGCTTTCTGCAATTCCGGGTCGGAGCTTGCTCCCACGTAGTTGGGTATCGTCAGAACTACCATCGAATCCTTGCTTTCGACACTGAAAATCATCGGGTAAGAATACTTCATTCCCACGTTTAGGGACGGATCGCTCACGGAAGATATGGTTCCGCCGGCCATAAGACGGCGGCCAAGATATCCTTCCGGCCATGAGAGAAAGATTTTCCCTTTCTTATTACGATATAGATTGATGTTAGGGCCGGACGTAGAATCCACTACATCTTTGACGAATTTCTTGTAGTCGGACTGGGCCTCAAGTGATAATCCCTGCAGCAGGAAAATAAGTCCTGCTGCAAGGGTCAGAATGTGCTGTTTCATTTAATTGTTTTTCTTGTCTCGTACACAACGGACAGGGAGAGCCTCCCCTATTGTACAGCCTTCCGCGACATAGCTGTTGGTGCTGCCTGAATTATAAGTGCTTGTAGATGCCTTGGTAGTGTAAGTCGGTGCCGAAGAAAGGCTTAAATTATATGCTGTTCCCTTCTGGGAGGCATATTTCGAGGTCCAGAAACGCACCGCATACTTATTGGAGTATAGCATCTGCAGTTTGTACACATTATCCTTGGCATAAGTTTCGGGAACGGAACCGAAGGCCGAGAATACAAGGGTGCGGGTTCCGTCGGCATATCTTGCCTGCTTGAGTTTAGCATCGTAGTTTCCAGTAGGGAAAGAACCATCAGAATTGAGGTACTCCACACCCACGGCTCCCTTTTCGATAAGGTCGTTCACCTCATCGGCGGAAGGTACCCTCCACTTGTTTTCTCCAGCGGCGACCTTGACATAGGAGCAGGGATCGCTGGCGCCTTCAAAGGCGGAAGAAGCCGCATTGGAAGTCTTGAACTGGTATTCGGTGTGAGCCCTGAGGGTATCTGCGACAATCTTTCCTTCAGTTCCGGGGGCAAAGTATGCGCGATTGCGCCAAGCAGCCACCACGCCCGACGAAGGAGCGTTATTGGTGAAGAAGTAGCAGCTGCCGTTGTTACCAGTCTGGCCATCAGGCGTCATCAAGCCAATCTGCCTCTCCACGCCACCGATTACGACAGACTGGACGACATTGGCATCGGCAGGTTTTAGCCTGTAGATGTAATCGTCGGACGAAGGATAGAATTCCACGCCCAGAGGGCTGCCGAACTTGAAATAGAGTCCAGGCTGGTCGGCAGCTCCGAACTTATAAGCTGAGTTCTCTGCGTCGTACACAAGATATCCTTCCGACCATTCAACTCCGAATACGGAATCGGCCGTGCGGACTTCGCTTCCTGTGCTGAAATCAAGGGCAAAGACGCTTACCCGGGCTTTGTTGAATCCCACATTGTCCGTGAGAGTGAATTTCTTCTGATATACCGAGCCGTCGGCCATGTAAACTGAAACCCGTACCGTCTTCATGCCGGAAGAAGAATGATTGACTATAAAGCAAACGTCGCAGCCTTTGTCGGCAGAATAATCCAGACCGGCTGACGATTCGAGATTGATGCGGAGACGGTCGGCATCGCCCTTATAATCATTGGAACCACTGATGAATTCGGACAGGGTGCTAAGCGTAGGGACGCCATTCTCGGCGGCAAGCGAGAAGGCTTGGCTTCCGCTGATTCCGTAGCTGGGATCCTTGGCTTTGCCGGCGAACTCACTGAGGAGCGAAACCTTGACGACTTTGCCGGAAGTAACATCCGTAAGGCCCTTCAAGCTCATCTTGACGATACCTGCAAGGGGATACATGGCAACCGGAGTCGAGAACGCCACGCCGGCCTCTTTGTCAAAGGCTGCTGCAGCCTCGGATACCGCGAGCTTGGCGGAGGTCATGGGAACCAGATCCGGGCTGAGGACAGAACTCAGAGGCTGCACGGAAGGGACCGTAGCCTTTACAATCTGTTTGGTAGAAGGCTTGTATGTCGTGGATTTCACATTGACAACGGAATCCATCAGTTCCACCGCACCGGCAGGATAGGTGATTACCAGGAAGTCGCTGGCATCCTTGCTGAAGAATGCGGTCTTGCCATCGGAGCTCAACTTATCGGGGACTGAGGAAGAAAGTTCGACCGTTTCGGCATCCTTTCCTTCTAAGTCTTTTCCAAGAGAGATGGCATGGAAATCAAAATTGTCATCAGCCTCCCAGCAGATGTATTTCTCAGGGGCTGAGGCATTGTCGAAAACAGCCTTGGTGAGGGGGTCTCCGACCAAGGTGCCGATATTGATCTTTTTGTTTGAGTTATCTCCGGATAAGGAGAAAGCATCCTCTTTCGTATTGCAAGAGACGAGGAGAGCAAACGCAGCTGCTGCAAGGGCATAATATCTTGTTTTCATATCGGGATCCTCCATTAATTATACTGTCCGTAATTATCCTCACCGAAAGAACCGCCGGGGTTGGCTGAAGTACCGGGGACACTTATCTTCAGGCTGGCGCTATGCCCCTGGTCGCGGGTGGTTACGGTTATGGTAGCGCTTCCACCTTTGAGAGCCTTGACGACCGCTTTGGATACCGTACCCTCGGACAAACCGGGAGTAACCGAAACGGTGCCTGCATCGGAAGACGACCAAACGACAGCAAGATCGACGGCATTGGCAGGGCTGACCTTAGCTGTAAGCTCGACGGCATCGCCTACAAGCAGGACCTGGTCGGCAGATGGAACGAGTTCCACTCCGGAGGCATGTATCTGGCTTACATTCACCAATGCCTGAGCAGTAAAACCGCCTTCGACAGTTGTTACTGTGATTGTTGCCACGCCTTCGCCGACACCCTCTACGAGGCCGCCATTGACGGTGGCGACAGCATCGTTGCTGGTTTTCCAGGAAAGATCCTTGTTGCTAGCTTTTTCTGGTTTGACCGTAGCGGTCAGCATTGTTGATTCTCCCACCAGGATTTTGGTGGAAGCAGGAGAGACGCTTACACCGGTCACTGCAACCGATGTCTCTTTCTTGCCGCATCCCGCCAGCAAGAACAACAGCCCGGTACAAAGGACTGTAATAGTCGCAATTCTTCTCATAAAGATAATGTTAGTTTTATAGGTTAATGTCAATTAAGTCTGTATTTGTAGATTATTGCTGCGGGTTCGTCGCAGATTCCCTCGAAACGTGCGATCATCTGCTGCGTTTCAACGCTATAGACGAACACGCTGCCTTTGGCTTTGGAAGGGTTCCAAGTCGCTACTGCAATACAGTCCTCCCCTTCGTCGGTGGTAATCTTTCCGAGGAAATTAGTGCACATGTCCCGGAACTGTTCCCCCTCGGGAAGCGTAATTGCCGGAACAAGCGAAGGCTGGGACGTAAGCCCCCAGCGATATATGGCATTGCCATAGTTATAGTAGAGGTCGGATGACTTCTTGACCGGAAGCATTCGGGAGTTCCGGTCCATCTTCAGATCGGCATTATTGAATTCCTGGAGCACGGTAATGTCGCCGGGCCTGTTCCAAGACGAAATATAACAGGAACTGATCCTGTACTTGTCGCGCTGTACGGCATTCTGCCAAAGCACATAACCAGTGCTGTAAGAAACCCTACTCACGCCCATGTTCACCACCTCCCATCCGTCCATTTTCTGAACCTTGACTCCGGCTGAAGAAGATTTACGGACACTTACAGAGTTGGCATTGAAGAAGGCTGGATAGCGTGTTACGGAGGGCGATTCCTTCGACAGCATGGGATAGATGCGGTCCTGTGGTTCGGCAACTTCGGCGATTGCACTCACGCTGCCGGTCTGCATATCGTACTGGAAGATGCGGCCGTCGGCCCCGCGGAAATAAGTGGTAAAAGAGTGTACACGCGAGTATTCCCCTCCGAACTCGGCGCAATAGGTGCCGAATCCCGACATTTTCACCTTCATATTCAATTCCATGGTCTTTGGCTCGATATGGTAGATAGTGCCGTCGACATCATTGGTAGCGACGAGCAGACCGGTGAAAAGCATGTTGTTGCCACTTTCATCCTGCAAGCCGCTATCCGTAAAATCCGACATGAAAAGGGCCGTACCATGGCTGAAATCGCCAAAGGTGTTCATAGGGCATACCTCGTCGAGCGATTTGATAAGACAAAGCGAGCCCTTGCCGGAGGCATCATTGGACAGCACCACGAATCCTTCGTCGAAGCCGGAATTGACATTGAGGGTAAAATACCTGAACACAATGCTCTGACCATTATCGACTTTCAAACGAAGAATGTAGCTGCCGGTACGATGGAATGTATAATCTATGGTCGGCGAATCCGATATGCGGCTGATGGATGCGAACTTATGGTCCTTGATCTGGGTCCCGGCCTTGGGAAGCCCGTAAGACCACTCGTATTTCAGCGGCAGGAGTTCCGATTCGACAAGCAGCCCATCCCACACCAGTTGCTCGCCGATATTGGCATTTATCGTATCCGATTGGGCTACGATGGCAATTTGAGCGAGACTGGGATAGTTCTCGTCTTTTATCCCGTAACACGACACCAGTGCCGAGACGGAAAGGAAGATCAGAATTGAATTTATCGTTTTCATATCTCCATCAGTTCAATATTCCATAAGTGCCTTCGGAAGGATTTCCCCAACCGACGCAGGCCGGGATGTTGGCATAAGTCATTTCCTCCTTATGAGGATCGTCGGGATGCTGTTGATAATACTCCCAATAGTAATCATAAAGGGGAACCGCCACGAACCGGGCCCAAGCAGAAGTAAAACATTTATTCCAGAACATAAGCGGAGCATTCTCGAGATGCTCTCCCCAGTTCCCGGTATAAGTAGCATAGAATATGGGGCTCTTTTCCTCCGACTCCTTCAGATACTGCAGCATGCGGCGGTATTTGTCGGGATAATAGATACCCAGATATGGATGCCATCCCAAAGGATATGCATCGCCATTCCATTTCCACCAGGAAGGGCAGGATGGCTCTCCATCGCTGACATACACGCGGTAATAAGGAGTAAAAATATTGGCACGTACCCTGCCCGAACTGTCCAGGCTATCCGGAGCGCAAGGGCGGAACTGCGCATTCTCCTTGATGCGGAAGTACACGCATACTGTATTGTCCTGCATTTTTGCACTGCGTTTCAACGTTATGCTTAGCGGTGCTGCGACTTTGCCTGCGGGGATGACAAGATCTCCGAGGACGAAATCCTCTCCCTCCTGGCCCGACACCAGAGGACGGGTTTCATTGCCCGCCGAAAAAGTCTCTCCAGGGGCCACATGAAGGATTTCTATTTCGTAGGGACGATCTTCTTTGGCAGGGCCTCCAAGCACGCGGACAGAATCCACGAGATGTATCTCGTCTTCGACCATAAGAGAAAAGGATTCCGTATGAACGGCGTTGGCTCCCAGAAAATAAAGCAGGGGAGTCTGGTCGCTGTCATACATCAGCCACGTGCCTTTGCATCCGGCAAGGCACAGGGCACATACTAACGACAATATGATCTTTCCTTTCATTGTGCTACTTTTCAAGATTGTTCCTTCCATCTTCCTCGTCCTTCGAGATCGGCATCATCCAGGTACTCTCCAGGTTCCCATCCAGGACTGCTCCGGAATCGGTGGTGATGCTCATCTTCATTTTCTTCATTTCGTGCCAGGTAAAACCCTCGCCGTAGAATTCCTTCCGTCTCTCCCGGAACAGCAATCCGGCATTAAGGTAAACTACGGCATCCAAGCCTCTGGAGGCTGTCACCGCGTTCATATATTCCGCAGCTTTCATTGTATTGCTCGGCAGATAGTATTCCGCAACTATGTAATACATCTCGGGAATACGTAGTATGCTCGCACCTAAGATTGAAGATCCGGTGTACGAGGCAGCGCCTCCGGAATAGTAGCTTGCGTTGACCATCTTGTTAAGTTTGGCCTCCCCGGCATCGAACCAAGCGTTCAGGCGGTAATCAGAACCGGAGGATGCAGAACCATCATTATAAAGAGCGTTCCAGTCCGAAGCCAACACGAAACCGGAGGAGCTTGACGTTCCCAACTGGTATTTACTCCTATTACGCGTCTCGAATTCAGTGGAATACAAGCCGAATATCGTCTCGTCCATATCCAGGGTTCCGTTGTCGGGCTGCACGAAAGCACGCATCGGCCTAAAACGGAATTTACCGCAATCTATTACCTTAAGTGCGTAAAGTGCGGCATTGCCCATGTCATTCATTGTCCAGTAAACCCTGGCCATGAGAGCCTGAACCGCATAAAGGTTAAGATGAGTTATACGTGCGTCAGTAAATCCCATAGCGGAATTACTGCGGATTTCCGGAAGCAGTTCTTCATCCTGTCCCAACAAGCTCTCGGCCTTTTTCAGATCATCCAGTACCCTGCCGAATGCCTCTTCCCAGGAGAGATACGGGCTGATGGCGAAGGAGTAGGAGTCAACGTAAGGGATCGACACGGCCTTGTAGGAATCGGAAGCCCAATATGGTGCACCGTAAATGCGCAATAGCTCGAAGTGCAGGAGGGCACGAAGGGCCAGCGCCTCTCCGTAATACAACTTGGAATAGCGGAAACGGCCCGGGGAATCCTTCTCGGCGTGAGCTATTATATTGTTGACGTGGTTGATGGCAGTGTAGCAAGCAGCCCAAAGCTTCTCCTTGGTTGTCATGTTGGCGAATTCCCAGGAGCCTTCTGCCATCGGTTTGAGCATGTAGTCCGAAATACTCTCATTCCAAGAAAGAGCCTCGGGAATCCACAGAAGGTATCCTCCGAAAAGGAATTCCTCGGAAGCCACTTCGTTGTAAACCCCATATAGGGCATCTTCGTATCCTTCGGCACTTTCGAACATATCGGCATCGAAAACCTCTCCCTTGGGATTGACATCGAGAAAAGAAGAGCAGGCACCCGCAAGCATTGCGGCCATAGTTATGCAGATTATCTTTTTCATGGCAAGGAGTATCAGAATGTAGGGCGGAAAATAATGTTGACCGCGCGGCAATAAGGATAGGATGTCCCCCTCTCGAAATGGACGGTGGACAAATAACCTATATCGCTCAGGCCGAAGCCAAGGACAAGTTTACGCAGCCCCAGCTTTGAAATGGTCTTGGGCTGGAAATCGTATGTAAACTGTATGCTGGAGAAGTATATCTCATTGCGCCTCTCCACAAAACGTTCGGATTTTCTTCCGGTGGAAGTATCGGCCCTCAGGCCAAGATAACGGCTTATGTCGCCGGGCTGCTTCCAGCGGTCAGTAAACACCCTGGCATCTACGTTGTGCTCGACGTCCACATCCTCCACCTTGCTTTGAAGGGTGGTATTGTAGAAATCGCCCCCTAAAGTATAGCTTGTAGAGATGCTCAGGTTGAATCCGTTCCAGCGGAAAGTATTCATCACCGTTCCTTGGAGTATCGGGTTGGTGTTGCCGACGGCGACCCTTTCGGCAGGATCGTAAGTAAAAGTATACTCCCCGTTCTTCCTGATGAATATCTCCTTACCAGTAGACGGGTCTATGCCGGCAGAGCGCATAGCATATATGTCGAACTGGGAGCCCCCCTCCTGGAACAACAGGGCCGGCTTGAGACTGTCGTAAGGGTCGTTCTTTTCGGTATTCTTGAGCGAGGACGATATGTGTCTTATCTGGTCCATGACATGGCCTCCGGTAACGCTCAAGTTCCAGAAGAACTTCCGGTTCCGGATAATCTGACCAGAAACCGAAAGGTCGAGACCTGTATTGTTAAGCTCGCCGAAATTCACGTTCATCGTATCCGTTCCCACGGACGGCGGCAGATTGATGGACATCACCATGTCGTACGTGGTATTGGAGTAGACATTGAAGTTCACATTCAATCTATTGTCGAAAAACGTCGAAGAAAGACCGAAGTTATTGTTGAGGGTACGCTGCCACTTGAGATCGGGATTGCCCATCTGGCGAGGAAGCGCACCGATACCCGTATAATAAAGGTAGTCGGACTTATAGTTGTAGACTGTGCGAGCCTGATAGTAGTTGAAACTTGCACTGCCGGTGAAACCGGACGAATACCTAAGGACGAAACTATTGAGCCATCTCCAATGCTTCGCGAAGGCTTCGTTGTGGACATTCCATCCCAAACCGGCCGCCCAGAAGGGCGCGAAACTATTTCGGGAACCGAAGCGGGAGTTACCCGAAGTACGGTACGACAGATCACCGAAATAACGGTTCCGCCACCCGAGATTACCATTCACGAAAAATCCCACGCTGGTGGAAATGTTGTCGGATCCTCCAGGAGTTGCGCCGGCCGGATACTGTAACGCGAAGGAGATGTCGGAGAGGCCGTCCTTAAGGAAACCTTCTGCCTTGGCGGAGGAACTCTGGGAATGACTGTACTGAGCGTTGGCACCGGCACTGATACGGAACATGGATCCGTACGAGTCGAGGGAACGTCCATAGTTGGCAACCAGTTTACCATCAAGATTGCTGCCATGCGTGTTGGAGAAAGAATAGCTGCCGCGCCTCTTTACATCCGTGACATTAAGGAACTTGGCCGATTCCGGCGACTCGTACGTATCCCCGCTCCCCCACGAAAGCGCAAGACTGCCTTGCGCCGTAATATAGAAGGCCTTGCTTATATTCCATCTCAGATTGAGGGAATTAGATAGATTATGGCCTGAACGCCTGGAAAAACTAGAAAGGGTGGCGTCATAGAGTGGGTTGTAATCGGTGGACCCCGTCTTATTGACCGGATCGAACCAATATTGCGGTATAAGATCTCCGCGCTCGTCATAGATTGTGTCATAAGGATTCATCTTGGCGTAGGAGGAGAAACTTCCGTATGGCGAGTTCACGCTTTCCGTGAACGAAAAACTGCTCTGATAAGAAAGGGTGAGTTTATCGCGTAGGTGATATCCTACGTTGAAACGAAGGCCGGCATTACGCCGGTTGTCGCCTTTCATCACCCCATAGGTGTCACCGATATTTGCATTCACCCTGAATTCCATGGCATCCCCCCTGGATGAAAGGGACAGGGAATGGTTGTGGCTGAATGGGATGCGGAGCGGAGCCCTGAGCCAGTCGGTGTCTACGCCCCTGCGCACCTGCTGCAGTTTCCAAGCATAGGCTTCCCCCATTGCGGCATCGTCGTCGTATTTGCCCGCAAGGCGTTCCACTTCCAGTTTCTGTGCAGCATTAGTAAGGTTGAAGGAACTGAGGTCCGGATACTGGAATTTCGGAGTGAAATTATAGCTTAGTTTCACCTTCTCCTGCCCGGTATGCTTACGCTCTACCACAATCACTCCATTTGCACCTTTTTCGCCATATAGGATGGTAGCGGAAGCATCTTTCAGAACATCAACGCGCTCGATATCGTAAATATCCAAGTCATATAGTTCTTCCATGCTGATTTCCACGCCGTCCAGCACAATTAAAGGGTTATTGAAACCCTCCTCGCCTTCCTTAGTAATAAGGGTGTTTGCGCCACGTATCAGAATGTTCGGAATTTTATTAGGATCCGATCCTGCAGCGTTGTTCTCGGTTATCACCATACCTGGAGTAAGGGTCGCGAGACTGCTGATAAGATTTGTCGAATTAATGGCAACAAGGTCATCGCCGCTGATAGTGGTGGCGGCGCCGGTAAAGGTTTCCTTTGCCTGAGCATAAAAACCATTCACCACGACAGCCTCCAGTTCGGAATTATCTTTCAGGACTACATTCCTGACCGTACTGCTGCTCACGCTGACCTCCTGGCTTTCCATCCCCATGAACGAATAAACCAATACGGCGGTCTTGCCGGACAAGTTAAAGGTAAAACTATAATTCCCTTCAATGTCAGCCGCGATTCCTTTGTTGGTCCCCTTCAGAAGGACGGCGGCATTAGGCAGCGGCTGTCCGGATGTGTCGGTTATGACACCCGTGACCGTTATTTTATTCTGACCTGCAGCCCAAGAGCCGAAACAGAATAAAAACAACAAACCCAAAAGGGCTTTTTTAAGCTCTTTTGAAATAGAACAAAAAAAAGGCATAAGGTTGATACTTACTAACTCGACGGGCAAGATAGCGAAAGTATCAACCTTATACAATCCCCATTTGTTGGTATTTTAACGATGCCGTGACAGAAGCTCGCGACGGAGGTCGTCCAGGCTCACGCCCATAATGTTGTTCACCACCAAAAGGTGATACAGCAGGTCGGAAGCCTCGTACACATAGCGGTCGCGGTTGCCCGCCACCGCCTCGATCACGGTCTC
>JAILMV010000100.1 GCA_024692185.1 Bacteroidales bacterium
GACAACTATATCGGGCTGCAGAGCGTTAAAGATGAAATACGCGCGATTATCCGCAATATAAAGACAAAGAAAGAGAAGGGAGTGAAAGACAAGCTCCTGAAGGACCATTATCTGTTTACCGGCAATCCCGGAACCGGCAAGACTACCTTCGCACGCAAGTTCGGAGAGGTCCTGAACGCCATCGGAGCCCTGCCTACCGGGCAGTTCGTGGAGATCTCCGGTAAAGACTTCATAGGGCAGTTCGTGGGAGACTCGGAGGCCAACGTGAAGAATTACGTCAACAAGGCGATGGGAGGAATCTTGTTCATAGATGAAGCCTATGCCCTGAACGGCGGGAAAGGCAACGGAGGCAGCTATGGCATGGACGCAGTGAATACCCTGCTCAACCTACTGGAGAACCGCAAAGGAGAGTTCGTATGCATAATGGCCGGCTACACCAAGGAGATGGGCGAATTCGTGCGGATGAATCCCGGCATTCCCTCCCGATGCAACGTTACCATCGAATTCCCGGACTACAACGCGAGGGAACTGGAGCAGCTGTTCCGTATGTATCTCGCCAGGAATGACGAGGGGACCAAGTTCAGCCTCGAGCCCAAGGCGGAAGAGATGCTTCCCAAGGTATTCGACAAGATGTACCTGAAGCGCAGCGACACCTTCGGCAACGCCCGCGAAGTCCGCAACCTCTTCGATCTCGCAGTGAAACGGCATCGCCTCAGGGGTGCGCAGGACGATGTGCTGAGCTACGCCGACATAGTAGGAGAAGATGCCACCGAAGAGATATCGGTGGAAGATATAATGAAGGAACTGGATGGTTTCGTGGGGATGAATTCCGTGAAGGATGCCATCCGCCGCATAGCCAAGGAGATTTCCGTCCAGAAACAGCTTGTCGAGATGGGCGAGGCCGCGGAAGGTCTCACGAAATACAATTTCGTCCTCACCGGCAACCCCGGCACGGGAAAGACCACCGTCGCCCGCACTTTCGGCAAGATTTTCAAGGCCCTGGGCGTGACCAGCACGGATCGGGTGACCGAGAAAGTGCCGAAGGACATCATCTCCAAGTATGTGAACGAGAGCGACAAGCTGATGGACGCGGCCATCAACGAAGCCATGGGCGGGGTCCTCTTCCTGGACGAAGCTTATGATCTCGAACCTATGGATGCCGCCGGACAGAGCACCAGTTCCGAGGGCAAGAAGGCAGTACAGACGCTGCTGACGCGGATGGAGAACGAAGCTGGCAAGTTCGTGGTGATCCTGGCCGGATACAAGGGCAAGATGCAGACATTCATGAACTCCAACGACGGTCTGCGGAGCCGCTTCTCGCACTTCATCCATATAGATGACTACACGCCAGAGGAACTTCTGGAAATATACGAACGCGGGGCCAAGGCCAAGAAGTATGGCTTCTCCCTGGCCAATGAAGAGGTCAGGATGAAGGCCCTGAACATGTTCCGGAACATGGTGGCCATGAAGGACGACAAGTTCGCCAACGCCCGCGAGGCAATGAACAAGGTCGCCCAGACCAAGACCAACATCAACAACCGTATAGCCTCGGTACCCTTCGACCAGTGGACAGACGAAATACTGCATACCGCATACTCGGAGGACATCCCTTACGAAGAACCCGAGAAGGTTTCGGTAGATGAATGCCTGGAAGAGCTGAACCAGCTGATAGGCCTGGAGGGCGTGAAGACTGCCCTCACCAAGCTGGCCCATACCATCAACAACGAAATAGAATCTGCCAAACTGGAGAACCGCCGGCCCGAAATTCCCCTGGGGCATTACCTCTTCCTGGGTAACCCCGGCACCGGCAAGACCACGGTCGCCCGCCTTATGGGAAAGATCCTATACTCTATGGGCGCCCTGCCTACGCCTAATGTGGTGGAAGTAGGCAAGGCAAATCTGACCGGGCGTTATCTGGGAGATACCGAGGCCATCACCTCCCACGTGATAGATACCGCCATGGGCGGAATACTGTTCATCGACGAGGCCTATCAGCTGGCCGACGGTTATTATGGCAAGACCGCCCTGGAAACCCTGGTGGCCCGTCTGGAGAACGACAGGGGCAAGTTTGTCTGCATAGCCGCAGGCTATTCCTACGAGATGCAGGCCTTCATTGCGGAGAACAGCGGATTCGAATCCCGCTTCCCCGAGCGCAACCGCATCATCTTCGAAGACTATACCCCCGACGAGCTGTTCCAAATCTTCATGATCCACGCCCGCAAGGGTGGATACAGCCTGGATCCGATGGCGGAGAATGCCGTGAGGGGCAAGCTGACCATGCTCTACAATAACCGAGGGCGCAGTTTCGGCAACGGACGCGATGCCCGCAACCTCTTCGACGAGGTGAAGAGCAATCTGGCGGCCCGACTTGCGGAAGAAGGAGGAGTCCATACTCCCGAAGAACGTAAAACCATAATGATGGAGGATGTGTTATGATACAGTGTCCCGAGTGCAGGAGCATGATTCCTGATGACAGCGCTTTCTGCGATCAGTGCGGGAAGGAGTTGAAGTGGTGTCCGGAGTGCAAGCGGCCCAAGCGCGGCACGGAATGCCCCGTCTGCGGCAGCGACCTCGTTCCCGGACGGAAATACCTGGCGGGTAGTGGCGAGCTGACTGGTGGGGTATCCGATCCGGACGCCATAGCCGCCCTCGGCTGTAGAGGGAGGGGCCCGTCGGAGACGGGAGGGGGTCCGAAGGACCCGGCTCGAGGAGCGGATACCACCACCAGCAGCCCTCAACAAGGCCCCACTGCGCTGTCGGGAAATGGCTGGAAGCTGCCGCTGAAGGAAGGTCCTTTCGGACGCAACGGCGGCATCTGGCCCGAACTGTCCAGCTGCCAGTATGTATCTGGCAGCCACGGATCCATACAGAAATCCGGCAACGACTGGATAATCGTGGACAACAATTCCACCAACGGAACATTCATAAATGACAGGCGCATCCAGAGAGAAAACCTGAAAAAAGGCGACCGAGTCCGAATTGCAACCCTTGATTTTACTGTAGAATGAAATTATCGATAGACGCCCTTTGCCAGAAAGGCCTCGTACGCGAGAATAACGAGGACGCCCTTGCCGTGGGCGGACTCTTCCTACGGGACGATGCGACCTCTCTGAACGTGGAAACCTCTCCTGACGGCTTCTTCTACCTGCTGGTCAGCGACGGCATGGGAGGACACGAGAATGGAGAGGAGGCCAGCGAATTCGCCCTTGCGGAAATAAAGGAGCAGTTCGCCCTGCACCAGATCCAGCCCGAATCCTTCGAGGACGATATCCGCCAGGCCGTGCACTACATCTCGTTCAAACTGAACCGGGCGGCGGCCGACCGGGGGCAGGTCCATCCCATGGGCTGCACCCTAACCGGCGTGGTATGGCACTACGGCAAAATCTGGCTGATTAATGCCGGCGACAGCCGTAGCTACCGCTTCCGCGGAGGTATGCTCCGCCAGCTGACCACCGACGAGACCGAGCGCGGAATCACCGGCAACCCCGAGGCCAGCAAATATCTGCTGAACTGCCTTGGCGGAGGCTGCGACGGGCGTCTGAACGTGGAGGATATGGATGGTAAGCTGATAGAAGGAGATATCCTCCTGATCTGCTCCGACGGCCTCTGCGACATGGTTCCGGACGAGCAGATAGAAGCGGCCCTGGCATCCGGTGCCGATGCTGCTGAACTCTACCGCATGGCCTGCGAAGGCGGCGGAGTGGACAATACTTCCATAATTATTGCAAAAATACTATAAGCCATATGAAACGATTACGCATCTTGATGATTCTCGCGCTTGCGGTCATGGTGAGCTTTTCTTCCTGCTCGAAGAAGCATAAGAGGGAGAAAATTACCGACCCGGTGCAGCAGGAAGCCCTGAGGACCAGGGACCAGAGCATCCCCATCGACTCTCTGTTTACCGCTCCGGCAGCCAAGAAGATAGCTTCTCCTTTCAAGAAGATTGCTATCGGAAAACTGTTTGCGGAATGGAAGCTGACATACGCCGAATCTTACGAAAAAGGCGCACGGGAAAAATATGCCGAGTACCTGCACGACAAGGAAAAAATGAAAGAAGATGCTGCCAAGAAAAAGGCGGCGAAAGCGGATCTGGCCACTCTGGAAGAGCACGAGCCCAATCTGATGGAACGGGTGGTCGTTACCATGCAGAATCTGCCGGGAGACGGCTACAGCCCTTCCCTGACCATATACTTCCTGATCATATTGATTGCCTTCGTGATCATTTTCACGATCAAGACTATAAGGACCTTCTTCATCTCACCTAAATAACATCGATATGGACAATAAATATTTAAGAAATAAAGTACTGACCATAGACGATGCTGCACGCAGAAGGGTCAGGGATCTGATAAATGAATATGCATCCCGTTCCGAGGGCCATCCCTTCGTAGATTACGGGAATGAGATCCAGCTCGAGAAATACGAGCTCAGTCCGATATATGTAGTAAACCTCCGTTCACAGTTCGATCACCGCCATGTAGAGGAAAAGATGCGCCCCTACAAAAACGATCAGATCTATATGCGGAAATATTACCGGCCTTCCGATGTGGATGTGTGGCAATTCAACTTGCTGACTACCGAAAGGTTCGTCCATAACGGAAAATCGTTCGAAGTTACCGGTTCACATCACGCAGAGACTTGCACCAAATGCGGCGGCAGCGGTAAGATGACCTGTCCCGCCTGCGGCGGTAGCGGAACCCAACCCTGTTCCTCTTGTAATGGAAACGGTCAGATCAAGAAAACGAGATCCAATTACGTACACACCAAGGACAAGGTCTATTCGGATGGCCATAGGGAGCCCATTTACGAGTATGTGACCGAGACATATTATGTAAAGTGCAGTAATTGTGGAGGAAGCGGAGAAGTGGATTGCTACAAATGTGGTGGAGATTGCAGGGTTACCTGCGACATCTGCGCAGGTTGGGGCAAGAATCTTTTCTACTACGTCATCGATCAAAAACTGGACGATTATCTGCTGGCGGAATATTACTACCATCCGAACGTTGCCAAAGTGGCAGAAATCGTGGACCTCAAACAGGACTACAATAGGGTACGCCTCTTCCACGAAAGGAGCAGCTCCATTCCAAAGGGCTATTATAGCGAAGATGGCGAATTTGCGGACAAGCTTGATTCGTTCATCGGGCAGCACGACAAGAAGACGGACAGCCACAACCACATACTCTTCCAGGAGGCCGAAGTCCAGAGAGTGGAAGTCTGGTGGGTGCAATACAGCTATCAGGGCAAGACCTACGACGGATGCATCTCCCAGAAAAATGGCAAGGATTATTTCTATGCCGGAGTGTCCCCCATTACCGAGCTGGCGGACAAGTGGCTGAAAGAAGCAAAGAAGAAATTGGGAGGCGTGGGAACGGTCAAGGCCAGGAAGATACTGGAGCAGGTGGAAAAGCTCCACGTCTATGGCAGGAGCATCGAGCAGAAAGACTTGGAATCCAAGGTTTCCGGCCATCTGAACATGCTATACAACATGGGTAATGACCTGATGTTCTGGCTGATAGCCCTGGTGGGCACTCCCTTCCTGTTCAATTTCTACAGCGAGCTGAATCCTGTGTTGCGCTATGCCCACTTTCTGAACGACCCCAACTGGGCTCCGTACGGCTGGGTCCCGGTAGTACAGTGCATACTCTTCCTGGTACTGCTATGGATAGCGAAAGTCGTAATCGATTTCGGTGAGCACAGCAAAGAACGCCACGCGACGGTATTCGGTTACGTATTATCAGGCATGGGCCTGTATCTGCTGATAGCCGTGGGCATACTGGCCGTGATGCTGGGCCTCAACTATCTCGGCCTATCAGTCCTTACGACCGGAGCATTCTGGCTTGCATGGCAGGTAGTAAAAATCGCCTTGATAGTCTTGGTCTATGCGATAATGATCGGCTACGCCCTGATGAAATGGCTACTGGGGCTCCTGGTCAAACTATGGCATTTCATCTTCTAATGTGCAAATTTATTCGTAAATTTGCGTGATATGATAAAGAGAAACAATAAAGGCGGGAAAGGTTCCCGCAATGGCCGGAAAGGTTCCGGCAAGACTAAGAAGAATGTTCCTGTACTCGAAGGAAGGGTACAGATGACTCGCGAAGGTTTCATCTTCGTGATAGTGGATGGCCAGGATGACGACATCTACGTCAAGGCCTCCAAGACCCGCAATGCTTTGGATGATGACATAGTCAAAGTTGCCGTAACCCGTCAGGGAGAGAGCAAGGCAGCCTCCAGGGCGGGCGGCAAGGCCGTACGCAAGCGCGAGGGCGAGGTCGTGGAGATAGTGAAGCGCAGCGGCAAACAGTTCGTGGGTATCTACCACACCGTGGGGGCCCAGGCCTGGGTGATGATGCAGAGCAAGAATATGCCCTACGACATCGAGGTAGATGCGGAAGAGGCGGCCAAGCTGGGTGCCAAGCGCGGCATGAAGGTTTCCGCCATAGTGGACCGCTGGAACCGCGGGGATTCATCTCCCGTAGGCCATATCGCCGACGTGCTGGGCATGCCGGGCGAGAACAATACCGAGATGCACGCTATTCTGGCGGAGTTCAATCTCCCCTACAAATTCGAGAAGGAAGTGGAAGATGCTGCCGACAGCATCTCCGAAGAGATAGGGCCGAAAGAGCTGAAGGGCCGCAAGGATTTCCGCGGGACCTTCACCTTCACCATCGACCCGGCGGACGCGAAGGACTTCGACGATGCCCTTTCGTTCAAGAAGCTGAAGAACGGGAACTACGAGGTGGGTATCCACATTGCGGATGTTTCCTACTATGTGACTCCCGGTACGGCCGTGGACAAGGAGGCGCGCGAGCGCGGTACCAGCGTGTATCTGGTGGACCGTACGGTGCCCATGCTTCCGGAGAAGCTTTGCAACAAGCTTTGCTCCCTGAGGCCGCACGAGGATAAGCTGACCTATTCGGTGGTTTGCGAGATTACGCCCAAGGCGGAGATCAAGAGTCGTTGGATCGGGCGGACTGTAATCAATTCGGATTTCCGGCTGGATTACGATCAGGCGCAGGAAATCATCGAGGCCGGCGAGAATAATCCTAAGGCCGAGCTTACGGACGCGATACTCATCCTCAACGATCTGGCCCACAGGTTCAAGGAAAAGAGATTCAAGGCGGGGGCGGTGGATTTCGACAGGCCGGAGATGAAGGTAGAGGTGGATGCCAACGGCAAACCCATCAACGTATATGAGAAAGTGAGCAAGGAAGCCAACTGGCTCATCGAAGAGTTCATGCTC
>JAILMV010000123.1 GCA_024692185.1 Bacteroidales bacterium
TCCTTGATTTCCAACCTGCTTAGGTGTACGGCCTTTCCGCTGAGAAGCATCTTGGCGGATACGCTGCCCCTGATGGATGCAGCGCTGAGCAGGGTGTCGCTGGGCCTGTAGCCGCTGCCATAGGGATCCGCGGTGTAAGGGTCGTTGTCGAGTATCAGTACGTCGGTGAGTTCGATGGTACCGGGAGCCTGCACGTTTATGGAAGAGAAGTTTATCTGCCCGCCGAGATTTTCGGAGTAGCGGGAGAGCAGCTTGCGGACCAGCCTGGATTGCACGCCGGGGGACTGCACGGCTACCGCTGCCGTTGCCAGCAACAGTAGGATGAATCCGAAGATTCTTACGCTTATGTCAGTCTTTCTTTTCGTACGCGCACAATTATTCTAATCTACAAAAATAAGAAATAATGCTTACATTTGCATTCCCAAAACTGGTGAAATGGATATTATTTTAGGAATCGAGTCCTCTTGCGACGATACTTCGGCGGCCGTTATCGCCGATGGTTGGCTGCTGTCCAATGTGATAGCAAGCCAGGACGTCCACAAGGCATATGGAGGTGTTGTGCCGGAGCTTGCTTCCAGGGCACACGAACAGAATATTGTTCCGGTTGTGAGCGAGGCTATTTCCCGCGCCGGAATACAGGCATCGGACCTTACCGCTATAGCTTTTACCCGCGGCCCCGGGCTGCTCGGCTCGCTGCTGGTCGGAACCTCCTTCGCCAAGGCTTTCGGACTTGCCCTGGGCATCCCTATCGTCGAGGTGAACCATCTCCAGGGCCATATCCTGGCCGGTTTCGTGAAGGAAAAGGACAAGCCTGTGGTGCAGCCTTCCTTCCCTTATCTCTGCCTGCTGGTTTCGGGTGGTAATTCCCAGATAGTCAAGGTCAATTCCCCTCTGGATTTCGAGATTCTCGGCCAGACCATCGATGATGCCGTGGGCGAGGCCTTCGACAAATGCTCCAAGATGATGGGCCTGGGTTATCCGGGAGGTCCCGTGATAGACCGTCTGGCAAAGCAGGGAGATGCTTCCCGCTTCAAGTTCGCGAAGCCCCACGTGCCCGGCTTGGATTACAGTTTTTCCGGCATCAAGACTTCTTTGCTGTACTTCGTCCGTGACGAGATTGCCAAGGATCCGGATTTCATGGAGAAGAACAAGGAGGATATCTGCGCTTCGTTCCAGAAGACGCTTATCGACATACTGATGGACAAGCTTGTAAAGGCTGCCAAGCAGACCGGAATCAAGGAGATTACCATAGGCGGAGGCGTTTCCGCCAACAGCGGCCTAAGGGAGCGTATAGTTTCCGAGGGTAAGAAACGCGGCTGGAACACCTATCTTCCCGAGTTCAAGTTCACTACGGACAATGCCGCAATGATTGCAATCGCGGGTTACTATCACTATCTGGCAGGGGAGCGTACCGGTCTGGACGTTGCCCCAGTATCGAGAATAGCTGATTTTTAGACTGCCAGGGATTTGGCTGCAGATTGCCCGGCAAGAAGGCCGGTTGCGAAGGCACAGTGCAGGTTGTAGCCTCCTGTGTCGGCGTCGATGTCGAGTACCTCTCCGCAGAAGTAGAGGCCGGGAGCGACCCTGGATTCCAAGGTCTTGGCAATCACGTCGTCGGTGCTGACTCCTCCGGCGGTTACCACGGCCCGCTCATATCCCACATATCCTTCTATGTCGAAAGTCCACTCCTTCAAGCACTTGGCTATGGTCGGGAGATTGATCCAGACCTTGGTGTCGGTGCGTCCCTTGCGTTCGAGGGTGATTATGCCTGGGTTGCTGGCGGTAAATGCGGGGATGAGTTCCCAAGGCATCAGCTTGCCCAGCAGTATGCGGCATTTTTCCTTCTCCCTTACTCCGCGGCTGCGGGGATCCTTGTCGATCTGGGTCCAGAGTTCTTTTACGCGGCTGGTGAGTTCGGTGAGGCTGATTCCGGATTTGAGGTCGAGTATGAGTTTGACGCGGGAGCCGTTTATCAGGGCTTTTACGGCCTTCCTGCTAAGCTGGAAGCCTATGGGCCCTTCGATTCCTCCGTCGGTGAAGTCGATGTCGCCGAACTCGCTGTCCGCCACGCTGCCCTCTATCACCAGCTGCACACCCACATTCTTCAAATGCACATTCTGGAACTTCTCTCCCAATTCGCTCAACGGAGTTCCCCTGTCAATGTGATGGCATTCCTCCGAAGGGACACCCGTCTCCCTCCGAACCGGTGCCGGCTCCGCCGGCATCCCTCCTATCGCAGGCGATGGGCCCCTCCCTCTAACATTGCCGAGGGTGGCATGCCTCTCGGAGGGAGAGGGTGTCCCTTCGGATTTATATCCTCTAGGTACGAGGGCGGTCAGAGAGGGGAAGAGGGGAGAGATGCTGTGGCCGGTGCTGGTGGCGAAGCGGTAGCCGTCGCCGGTGGATCCGGTGCCGGGGTAGGATAGACCTCCGGTGGCTATTACCAGGCGGCTGCAACTGAATGAACGGCCGTCGGAAAGCTCTATCTTGAAGTCTTTGCCCGAAGAAACCGAACTTACCTCCGCTTCCGCCTCGATCTTTACTCCCACGCCATTGCAGGCACGTACCAGGGCATCTATTACGTCGGTAGAATGATATGAAGCCGGGAAGGCACGGTCGCCGCGTTCAACTACTGAATCCATCCCCACGGAAGAGAAGAAATCTACCAGTTTTTCGGGGGTGAGATTGTAGAAGGCCGGCTTCACGAAGTTGGCCTTCGAGCGGATGTGGGCGCTGAACGAGTTCCAGTCCTTGACATTGGTGAAATTGCAGCGGCCCTTGCCGGTAATCATTATCTTGCGCCCGGGGCGGGGCATCTTTTCCAGCAGGAGCACGGATGCGTCGGAACCGGCGGAAACAAGGGTGGAGGCTGCTCCATACGCAGCCATCAGGCCGGCGGCGCCACCGCCAATCACTATGATATCAGACTTCATAATACGAAAAAAGGGAAAGCTTAGCACATCGCACCGCTACAACCTCTGACCCTTGCTGCATTCCTGCCCTGGGGGAGTTGGGAGGGAGCTGGTCGTGTACGACTTTCCCGTCGGCAAATATAAGAAAACTTTCTTAAATACTGTCAAATATGAGGGGCAGAATGTCATCGACCTTGTCGAACTTCCATATCTGTCCGTCGCCAATCATTATTACCGACATGGGCTTGCCGCCCTTGAGCTGGTATTGTGCCATTACCTGGCGGCAAGCGCCGCAGGGAGTGGCAGGGGCCTTGGCGAGACGGCCCATCACGCCACCTGCTATGGCAATTGAAACCATTGCTTTGTCGGGGTAGCTTGCACCGGCAGAGAACATTGCGGTGCGTTCGGCGCACAAGCCGGAAGGGAATGCTGCATTCTCCTGATTGGCGCCTTTCACGATCAGTCCGTTCGAAAGCCTTACAGCCGCACCTACGTTGAAGTGGGAATAGGGAGCATAAGAGCCTTTCATAGCTTCTATAGCGGCTTTGGCAAGCTCGCGGTCTTTCTCTTCAAGTTCTTCCAGAGAAGTATATTCGTGGTACTTGATATTGATTAGTCTCTCAGTCATAATCCAGTGTTACACTCCCCAAATATACAAATTTTCTGCTAAATTTGCAGTCTATGAAGATTTGTGTAGGGCTTTCGGGAGGAGTTGACTCCAGCGTTGCGGCTCTGTTGCTGAAGCAGCAGGGCTATGATGTCTTTGCCATGTTCATGCAGAACTGGCATGATGCGGACGCTACCCTGCACGGGGACTGCGAGTGGGAGGAGGATAAGTATGTGGCGGAGATCGTGGCCCGTAAGATAGGCATTCCCTTCTACTTCGTGGACCTGAGCAAGGAATATCGCCAGAGGGTGGTGGACTATATGTTCGACGAGTATTCGAAGGGCCGCACTCCAAATCCGGACGTGCTCTGCAACCGTGAAATCAAGTTCGATGCCTTCCTGCGCGTGGCGCAGAAGATGGGCGCGGACATGGTGGCCACCGGGCACTACTGCCGCAAGGAAGAGACTGTCGGTCCTGACGGAAAACCCATCTACCGTATTCTGGAGGGCGTGGATCCGGGCAAGGACCAAAGTTATTTCCTCTGCCAGCTCAGCCAGGAACAGCTTTCCAAGGCCATCTTCCCGATTGGTGGACTGCTCAAGAAGGAGGTCCGCGAGATAGCCAAGGAGGCCGACCTTCCTTCCGCCGACAAGAAGGATTCGCAGGGCATCTGCTTCGTTGGAAAGGTGGATCTTCCGACCTTCCTGCAGCAGAAACTGAAGTCCGTGGAGGGGGATGTGGTGGAGGTCTATCCTGCTTTCTATCAGGAAGATGAACTCTATCTCAAGCAGTGCGCCATAGTCCGCGGGCTGCTCAAGGATTCATACGACGGCCCTCTTCCGATGATTTCCCATTATATTTCGGAAGATAAGGCTACGCCGGTGGATGATGCCCATCCCTTCGATGCTGCCAAGGTTGCAGCCTGCAGCGATGAGGACCTGCGTACGCTTTCCACCCCCCTGAGCTATGGGTCCATACAGTTCGAGACCGAGACTTACCGTTCGGGCAAGAAACACGTCCGCAAGACCCGCTACAAGGAGAATCCTTTCGGAAAGATAGCAGGCCGCCACGAAGGAGCACAGTTCTACACCATAGGCCAGAGAAAGGGCCTGAACATAGGCGGGCACAAGGATTCCATCTTCGTGATATCCACCGATATCGACAGGAACATAATCTATGTCGGCGAGGGGCATACCCATCCCGGGCTCTCCAGGCTCTGCCTTAGGGTGGCGCCGGAGGAACTCCATTGGATACGCCCGGATCTGGAGATGGCCGTGGGCGAATTGCGCAGGTATCGCGTGCGCATACGCTACCGCCAGCCCCTGCAGGATGCGACTCTGCTGCGCAGGGAAGACGGGCTTTACATAATGTTCGACAATGCTCAGCGCGGCATTACGGCCGGCCAGTTCGCCGTCTGGTATGCCGACGATGACGAAATGATAGGAAGCGGAGTAATATGAAAGAATTCGAGATAAGCTGCCCTCTTACCAGGGAACCGCGACTTAAGGAGATCGAGGCCAAGGCCGGAGGTCTTCAGTGGGTTGCCGTCAAACGTTCCATCGACGCCCGCAAGGAGCCGGTGTGGCGCTATCGCTACGAGGCCTATGCCCCGGGCGAGTTTCAGCCTTATCAACTTTCTGAATATCAGGATGTAAGCAAGGCTGAAAGCGTGATAGTCGTGGGCGCTGGTCCTGCCGGTATGTTCGCAGCTCTTAAGCTCCTCATGCTCGGGCTCAAGCCTGTGGTGCTGGAGCGCGGCAAGGACGTGCATGCCCGGAAGTTCGACATGGCCAAGCTTTCCAACAGCGGGGAAGTCAATCCCGAATCCAACTACTGTTATGGCGAGGGCGGTGCCGGTGCATTTTCCGACGGCAAGCTCTACACCCGTTCCTCCAAGCGCGGGGACATACGCGAAGTCCTGCAGCAGCTGGTCAATTTCGGCGCTTCCAAAGACATATTGATAGATGCCCATCCCCACATAGGCTCCGACAAACTGCCGGTGGTGGTGGAGAATATAAGAAAATGCATAATCGGACACGGAGGGGAGTATCACTTCGAATCTAAGGTTGTAGGAATCGAGGGTGAGCCGGGGGATATGAAAGTGCTTACCGCGGACGGAAAGACCTATTCCGGGCGCTCGGTAATCCTTGCCACAGGCCATTCTGCCCGCGATATCTATGAGATGCTCTCTGCCAAGGGTGGATCCCTCGAGGCCAAGGGGTTCGCAATGGGAGTGCGCGTGGAGCATCCCCAGGAAAAGATTAACTGGTCCCAGTATCACGGGACCTGGAAACCCGGCGTGCCGGCCGCGGAATACTCCTTCGTGGAGCAGCAGGACGGCCGAGGAGTATTCTCCTTCTGTATGTGCCCCGGAGGCATACTCGTCCCTTCATCTACCGAGCCCGGAACGGTGGTGCTGAACGGAATGAGCAACTCTGCCCGCAGCGGCAAGTTCGCCAATGCCGGAGTGGTGGTCCAGATAGAGCCGGAAGATGTTCCCGGCGAGGATCCTTTCCGCCTGATGGATTTCCAGCACGAGGTGGAGAAGAAGATGTTCGATTACTGTGCGCAGTTCAATCCGGAGAACGCAATGACGGCCCCTGCGCAGCGTATGGAAGATTTCTGCCTCGGCAAGCTCAGCAAGAAGATGCCCGAGACCTCATATCATCCCGGAGTCA
>JAILMV010000121.1 GCA_024692185.1 Bacteroidales bacterium
TACTTGAGGATAAGGGTATCCTTTACCTGGGATGCGAACTGGCGGAAGGCTTCCTGCACGTGGGCGAGGTCGCCGTAGATGTCCAGATGGTCGGCATCCATTGCGGTGATGACCGCGATGTCCGGATGCAGCTGCAGGAAACTCCTGTCGAACTCGTCGGCCTCCGCGACAACGACCTCGTTCTCGCTCATCAGCACGTTGGTGCCATAGTTCTTGGAGATGCCTCCGAGGAAGGCCGTGCAGCCTTCTCCGCTTTCGGTAAGTATGTGGGCGACCAGGGTGGAGGTGGTAGTCTTGCCGTGGGTGCCGGAAACCGCCAGGCACTTCTGCCCGGTGGCGATTTCGCCCAGCATGCGGCTGCGCTTTATTACCCTGTAGCCGTTTTCTTTCACATATTTGAGTTCCGTCAGGCTTTCGGGGATGGCCGGAGTATAGACCACCAGCGTCTCTTCCACCCTTGTGGGAATGTATTTGATGTCGTCCTCGTAGTGGACGGCTATGCCTTCCTTCTCCAGCTGACGGGTAAGCTCGGAAGGAGTGCGGTCGTATCCGCCCACGCTATAACCTTTGAACTTGTAATAGCGGGCGATGGCGCTCATTCCTATGCCGCCTATGCCAATGAAGTATATGTTGGACCAAGCCATTTTACACTAATTTATATATTTCTTCTGCTATGGTCCCTGCGGCGTCGAGCCTGGCCAGGGGAGCCACGTTCTTTTCGATTTCTGCAATCTTTTCAGGGTCTGCTGCCAGGGCGATGGCGGTGGCGAGCAGTTTCTCTTCCGCTTCGGCATCCTTCACTATCAGGGCAGCGCCCTTGTTCACCAGGGCCATTGCGTTATGGGTCTGATGGTCCTCGGCCACGTTGGGGGAGGGCACGAACACCGCCGCCCTCTGCACTGCACAGATCTCCGAAATGGAAGATGCTCCGCTGCGGGAGATGATTACGTCGGCTGCCGCATAGGCCAGGTCCATCCTGGCTATGAAGTCCGAGTAGCGCACGGCGGGGAGGTCCCTGCCTGCCATGAATTCGTCGATGCCTTTCTTATAGTATTTTCCGCACTGCCAGATTACTTCCACGTCCTCTCCGCCCGGGCATCCGTCGGAAATCCATTTCTTCATAGCCTTGTTGAGGGTCCCGCTGCCGAGGCTGCCGCCAACTATCAGCAGGTGTTTCTTTCCGGGGGTAAGCCCGTAGAATTTCAGGGCCTCTTCCTTCTCGGCCTCTCCATAAGGATGGAATTCCTTCCTGATGGGATTGCCGCTGAAGACTATCTTCTCGGCGGGGAAGAAGCGTTCCATGCCGTCATATGCCACGCAGATGCACTGAACCTTCTTTGCCAGCATCTTATTGGTAAGCCCTGCGAATCCGTTCTGCTCCTGGATGAGTGCGGGCACGCCCTTGGCCGTGGCCTTCTTAAGCAGGGGAGCGCTGGCGAATCCGCCTACTCCGATAGCGATGTCGGGCTTGAACTCGTCGATGAGCCTGGCCGCCATCCTCTCGCTCTTGAGCATCAGGAAGGGAACCTTGATATCGTTGATTATGTTCTTCAGATTCAGCTGGCGCTGCAGCCCGCGTATGGGCAGGCCCGCAATCTTGTATCCGGCCGCAGGAACCTTCTCCATCTCCATCTTACCCTCCGCTCCTACGAACAGGATTTCGGTCTCGGGGTTGAGTTCCTTCAGTTTGTCGGCAATGCTGATGGCCGGGAAGATGTGTCCTCCCGTGCCACCGCCGCTGATTATGGCTCTGATTTTCTTATACTTCATAATCTTCGTCAATTATTCCGTTTTCCATTTCTTTCCCGCTTTCGAAATCGTCGAGGTCCGAAAGGTCATTTTCTATTGCCACGCTATCCATATGGCGGTCCACCAGGGGATCGGCGTTGCGTATTTCCTTCTCGATTCGCTTGGATGCAATCTTGCTGATGGAGAGTATGACTCCGAAAGCTATGCAGAAGCAGAGGAAGGCCGATGCTCCGTGGCTCACCATCGGCAGGGTCTGGCCCGTCATGGGGCCTACGTCCACATTCACGCAGATGTGAAGGAAGGCCTGCCCGCAAATCAGCAGGGCCAGTCCGGCCACGGCCAGCTTGGCATAAAGATCCTTTCCGCAGTTGCGTACTATGATGGCGCTGCGTGCAAGCAGCGACAGATACAATATTATTATTACTATTCCTCCGGCGATGCCATACTCCTCGATGATGAAGCTGAACATATAGTCCTCGGAGATATCGGGCACCACATAGCGTTGGGTGCTCTGCCCGGGGCCTTTCCCGAGGAATCCTCCCTGATGCACGGCTATCTTGGCGCTGTAGGGCTGGCGGATTTCGTCGAGGGCCTGATAGTAATCCACGCTGCCGACCCGGGAACTCATGACCTTGGCCTCGTAGTCCTCGTCGTCGAAAACTCGGGAGATGCCGGTGCCTATGCGCCCCAGCATCTTACCGTCGGATATCTTGTAGATGCCCACGCAGATGGCCAGCAGGGCCACGCCGGCGAGCAGTAGTATGAACATGTCCTTTCCGGAATCCCCGCCGAGCAAAATCACCAGGAACATTATTCCTCCGGTGAAGAGGGCCGCTGAGTTGCTTCCTGGCAGCAGCAGTGCCGTTATCAGCAGGAATGGACCGTAGATGTAGGCAATCTTCTGGTATTTGGGAGTGTCGGCCAGCAGCTTGAGCTCCTTTTTCTTGAAAGCGTCGATGGCCCAGGACAGATAAAGTACCATGGCCACCTTTACTACCTCGTTCACGTGCAGCTGCAGGGGACCAACCTGGATGATACGGCGGGCACCGTTGATTTCGATGGAACGGATGAAGCCGAGGTCCAGGCCGGAAATCAGCATCAGCAGCAGGCCCAGCGAGAAGATGAATCCCAGGCTGGACATCTTCCGGAAGAAGTTTATGCTGGGAATGAAATAGCAGATCAGTATCAAGGCGATTCCTAGGATTACTATCTTCAGATGGTCCCATACCAGGTCGAGGCGGCTCTGGCCGGGGCCGAGCAGCCTGGAGGTGGACGAGAAGATGCAGAGGATGGACACCATGATGAGCATCAGCACGATGATCCAGACCACCTTGTCACCCTCGGTGTTCTCGAAGAAGTTCCAGAATGTCTTTTTCTTTTCTGCCATTTTTATATCGCTTTACAGTCTCCTGACTGCTTCCTTGAACTGGGTTCCGCGATCCTCGTAGCTGTTGAAGAGGTCGAAGCTGGCGCAGCAGGGGCTGAGGAGAACCACGTCTCCAGCCTCCGCGAAAGCGGCGCAAGCCTTGACCGCCTCGTCGGCGCTCTTGGTATCGCATATCTTGTCGCTACCCACGATGTCCTCGAAGGCTGCGTGTATCTTGCTGTTATCTACTCCGAGGCAGACGATGGCCTTTACCTTCTCTTTCACCAGCTCGTTCAGCACGCTGTAGTCGTTGCCTTTGTCCTTTCCGCCCACTATCCATACTACGGGCTTCTTCTGGCATTCGAGGGCATACCAGGCCGCGTCCACGTTGGTGGCCTTGGAATCGTTGATGTAGAGCACTCCGCCCACGCTCAGCACGGGCTCGAGCCTGTGCTCCACGGCGGTGAAGGTCTTCAGACTGTTGCGGATGACCTCGTTGTCGATGCCGGCGGCCTTGGCTGCCAGTGCGGCTGCCATGGAATTGTAAACATTGTGCTTTCCGCCGAGGGCGAGTTCCTTTAGATAAATCTCGCTTTCGCTCTGCTCGTAGCGTACCACGATGCGGTCGTCGCGCAGGAAGGCGCCCTGCTTGACCTCCTTCTGCTGGGAGAAGGGGAGCATCTTGGCCTGGAGCACTATCTTGTCCAGGTGCTCGATGGTGATTGCGTCGTCGGAGTCGAAGATGAAGCAATCCTCCGGCCTGAGGTTCTGCGTGATGCGGAACTTGGCGCGGATATAGTTGTCGAAGTTATAGTCGTAACGGTCGAGATGGTCGGGAGTGATGTTGGTGATGATGGCGATGTCCGGACGGAAGTCGTAGCAGTTGTCCAGCTGGAAACTGCTGATCTCGAGCACATAGTAATCGTGCTTCTCGGTGGCCACTTGGAGGGCGTAGCTCTTGCCTATGTTGCCGCCGAGACCCACGTTCAGGCCGGCATTCTGCAGCAGATAGTAGATGATGCTGGTAGTGGTGGTCTTGCCGTTGGATCCGGTGATGCAGATCTTCTTCGCCTCATCGTAACGTGCAGCGAACTCGATTTCGGAGATTATGTGGGTACCCTGCCCTATAAGCTTCTGCACCATGGGCGCGGTGGAAGGGATGCCGGGGCTCTTGACTACCTCGTCGGCATTCAGCACCAGCGCTTCGCTGTGACCGCCCTGCTCGAAGGGAATATCCCATTCGCGCAGAATCTTGATGTAATCATCCTTTATCTTGCCGTTATCGGAAAGGAACACGTCGAATCCTTTCACCTTTGCGAGCACGGCCGCTCCGACTCCGCTCTCGGCACCGCCGAGAATAACCATTCTTGCCATATTATCTGATCTTCAATAAAGCCAAGGTTGAAACTGCCAAAATGATCCCGATGATCCAGAAACGGGAAACAATGCGCGGTTCCGGCATTCCCTTTTTCTGGTAGTGATGATGCAGGGGCGCCATCAGGAACACGCGCCTGCCCTCGCCGTATTTGTGTTTGGTGTATTTGAAATAGTACTTCTGGATGAGCACGCTCACGCTTTCCATGAAGAAGATACCGCAGAGCAGGGGGAGGAGGAGTTCCTTGCGGATGAGCACTGCACTCACGCCGATGATGCCTCCGATGGTAAGGCTGCCGGTATCGCCCATGAACACCTGGGCGGGGAAGGTGTTGTACCACAGGAAACCTATCAAGGCTCCTACCAGCGCCGCCATGAAGACTGCTATCTCGCCGGTGCCGGGGAGGTACATTATGTTGAGGTACTGGGAATTGATGATGTTACCGCCCAGATAGGCGAGGAGGCCGATCACCACGGAAACGATGGCCGAGGTACCTGCGGAAAGTCCGTCGAGGCCGTCGGTAAGATTGACTCCGTTCGAGCAGGCCAGCACCACCAGGATTATCATTATCATATAGATGCCCCAGGAGCAATAGACCCCGAGCTGTCCGTGGAAGGGGGAAAGCCAGGAATAATCGAACTCGTGGGCCTTCACGAAGGGAATAGTAGTAATAAGATGGTCGGTGGGGATGTCCTTGCTGAGGCAGACGGTGAGGGCTATGATGAGCCCGAGACCGAACTGGCCCACCAGCTTGGCCTTCTCGGAAAGACCTTCCTTGTTATGCTTGAATACCTTGATGTAGTCGTCGGTGAACCCCAGGCCGCCGCACCAGATGGTGGTGAGGATCAGCAGCTGGATATAGATGTTTCCAAGGTCGCAGACCAGCAGTACGGCCGTCAGCAGCGAAATCAGTATGATGATTCCGCCCATCGTGGGAGTACCTTTCTTCTCCATCTGCCCGGCAAGGCCGAGGTCGCGGATGCTCTCGCCGATCTGCTTGCGCTGCAGCCAGCGGATTATCCTGCCGCCTGCGAAGAAAGCAACCAGCATGCTGATGACCACGGCCGCCATGGCCCTGAAGGTCAGGTA
>JAILMV010000161.1 GCA_024692185.1 Bacteroidales bacterium
GCACCTCAAAGAGTGCATCTACAAGTATATCGAGCTCTGGGACCTCGGCGAGGGCTTCAAGAACTGGTTCGAGACCGCCTGCGGAGTGTACTGCACCCTGGTGGACCGCATAGTTCCCGGTTATCCCCGCGATACCGCCGCAGAGCTTTGCAAGCGTGTAGGTTATGAGGATACCCTCCTGGACAAGGGCGAAATCTTCCACCTCTGGGTCATCGAGGCCCCGAAGGAGATTGCCGAAGAGTTCCCCGCCGACAAGGCCGGCCTGAACGTGCTCTTCGTGCCCAGCGAGGCACCTTACCACGAGCGTAAGGTTACCCTGCTGAACGGCCCTCATACCGTGCTGGCTCCCGTGGCTTATCTCAGCGGTCTGAATACCGTACGCGAAAGCTGCGAGGACGAACTCATCGGAGCCTTCCTGCACAAGGTGATGTTCGACGAACTCCTTCCCACCCTGAATCTTCCCGAGGAGGAACTCCGCAAGTTCGCATCCGCCGTTCTCGAGCGTTTCGTGAACCCCTACGTGAAGCACTTCGTCACCAGCATAATGCTGAACTCCTTCCCCAAGTTCAAGACCCGCGACCTCCCCGGGCTCAAGACCTATCTCGAGCGCAAGGGCGAACTTCCCAAGGGAATCGTGCTCGGCCTGGCTGCCATCTGCACCTACTACAAGGGCGGAAAGCGCGGCAAAGACGAAATCGTGGTCAATGACGACGAAGCCATAAAGAAGCTCCTCAGCGAGCTCTGGGCCACAGGCTCTCCTGCAGGAGTGGCCAAGGGAGTGCTGGCTGCCAAATTCATCTGGGACGAGGACCTGAACGAAATTCCCGGTCTGACCGCAATGCTTAGCGCCGACCTCGAACTGATTGGCAGGGAAGGAATGCGCGCAGCAGTGAAATCCATCCTCTAGTATGGCAGATTTCATCAAGATCAACCCTGCCGACAACGTGGCAGTAGCCCTCCACCCCCTGCAGAAGGGGAGGGAGGCTCTGGGCGTGGTGCTCTGCGAGGATATCCCCCAGGGCCACAAGTTCACTCTCCGCGACCTGGCGGAAGGGGAGAACGTGGTCAAATACGGCTATCCCATAGGGCATCTGACCCGTGCCGCGTCCGCCGGCTCCCTGATAGATCATTCATGCATTAAAACTAACCTTTCCGGTCTGCTCGAATACAGGTACGAGCCCGTTGCGGAAGGGGAAAAGGCCGTCTCCGGCACTCCCTCTGCCGTATTCAGGGGCTATCGCCGTGCCGATGGGCAGGTCGGCGTCCGAAACCAAATCTGGATCATCCCCACCGTGGGATGCGTCAATGGTGTCTGTGAGCAGCTGGTGGAGAATTTCCGCCGCGAGTGCGAACTCGAAGTAGTCTGTTTCCCCCACAACTACGGCTGCTCCCAGTTGGGCGACGACCATCAGAATACCCGGAAGATACTCGCGGACATGGTCCATCATCCCAACGCCGGCGGCGTGCTGGTGGTGAGCCTCGGCTGCGAGAACAACCAGCTGGACGCCTTCCGCGAGCTGGTGGGTCCCGTGGACGAAAGCCGCGTGAAGATGTTCGCCTGTCAGAAGGTTGAGGATGAGATCGCCTATGGAATGCAGTGCCTGCGCGAAATCTACGCGGCCTGCAAGGATGACGCCCGCGAGGATGTGCCCGTGAGCGAACTCCGCGTCGGGCTGAAGTGCGGTGGCTCGGACGGCCTGTCCGGCATCACTGCCAATCCTCTCCTCGGAGTATTCTCCGACTGGCTGGTGGCCAACGGCGGCACTACCGTGCTGACCGAGGTCCCCGAAATGTTCGGTGCGGAGACCATCCTTATGAACCGTTGCCAGGACGAGGCCACCTTCGACGAGACCGTGCATCTGATCAACGATTTCAAGGAATACTTCATGAAGCAGGGCATGCCCGTGTACGAGAATCCTTCCCCTGGAAACAAGGCCGGAGGCATCTCCACGCTGGAAGAAAAGTCCCTGGGATGCACCCAGAAATGCGGCTCGTCCGTGGTCCGCGGCGTGCTGAAATATGGCGACCGCCTTTCCAAGAAGGGCCTGAACCTGCTGAGCGCTCCCGGCAACGACCTCGTGGCCTCCACGGCCCTGGCTTCTGCCGGCTGCCAGATGGTACTCTTCACCACCGGACGCGGAACTCCCTTCGGGACCTTCGTGCCCACTATGAAGATTTCCACCAACAGCCAGCTGGCCGCCCTAAAGCCTGGCTGGATCGACTTCAATGCCGGTGTGATAGTGGAGGATTCCACCATGGCCGAGACCTTCGAGGCCTTCCGCAACTACGTGCTTGCGGTTGCAAGCGGCGAGGCCGTGAACAACGAAAAGAAAGGCTATCGCGAGATAGCCATATTCAAGACGGGAGTTACTCTCTAATAGTATTCCGCGTTATAGCGGGTGAGGATGTCCATCGGCATGAAATTGTCCCTGATCGAGGGAACTTTGCCGAAGACGATGAAGTCGGTGAGTGCCTTGATGGCGCCGTAGAACTGCTCGTCGGGCCTCTGGGCTATGAGAGAAGTCACCATACCGCTCCTGAGAGCAGATAAGTTTGCCGCGAGGTTGTCGAATCCGACCACGCGGTATTTCTTTTCCGGATGCCTCTCCAGGAAGGGCGTAATCAGATATATTCGGGAGTTGAACATAGCTATCTGGCTGACCCGGGGATTGGACCTGAAGAATTCTTCCAGTATCCCGTCGATTTCCTCCGGACGGTTAGGATTGATGAATACATTGTGTATCCTGCAATTCGGGAAGTGCTCCGCAATATAATCGTTGAAACCCTCGCGCCGGTTGATGGTAGGGTCTGACTGCCCGTGCTTGTCGCGTTGGATACGGATTACTGCCACTTCGTTGGTGGGAGTATCGTCGGTAAGGATGGATGCACAGAGATATCCGCTCTGGTAGATTGGCATTCCGAAATAGGCCAGATAGCCGTTGGTCTCCAGCTTGGTGTCCACATACACGTGGGGGATGTCCCTGTCCCTGAGCTTGTCCACAAAGATCATGGTCTCGTTCCTGAACATCGGGGGAAGCACCACTCCGGCGGGGTCCATGGCCAAAGCTTCGTTGCATGCACGGCGGAAGGAGTTTTCGTCGTACTGGTCATAGTTGAACCTGCGGACGTTGATCCCCAGGTTGTGCGCAAATTCTTTTCCGCGCTCTATGCCGGGGTCCGACAGTTCCCAGAATTCACCGCTTTTGCAGCGGGGGAGAATGACCGCGATCACCCTCTCAGTGTGCTTGGCGAGCAGCGAAGCATAGATATTGGGCTCGTAACCGAGATCCTTTATCACCTTCATCACTTTCGCATAGCTCTTCTTGGAGACACCTTCGCGGTTGTGCAGAACACGGTCCACGGTGCCCTTCGACAAACCAGTCTGGCGGGCGATGTCTTTGATAGTTATTTTCTGGGTCTTGTCCATTGGTATTTATTTATCTCAAAGATAAGTAAATTTTTTCCGTTACCGTGCACGAATCGTAAATAAAATGTTAAATTTGTATGATTTAACAATATAACTATGTCCAAGATCATTACCTTCGGAGAAATCATGCTCAGGCTTGCTACGCCAGGTTATCTCCGTTTTTCCCAAGCAGACACCCTCAATGCCACTTTCGGCGGCGGTGAAGCCAACGTTGCCGTATCGCTCGCAAACTATGGTTGCGATGCCGAATTCGTGACACGTTTCCCTGATAACGATATAGCAAAAGCATGCATTGCCGACCTTCATAAACACGGCGTGGGCACATCCTACTGCGTTTTCGGGGGCGAACGTCTCGGAATCTACTTCCTCGAGACCGGTGCTGTAGCACGTCCCAGCAAGGTGGTCTATGACCGCGCACATTCCGCAATCTCCGAGATCCAGCCCGGCATGATAGACTGGGACAAGGTCTTCGAAGGAGCCGACTGGTTCCACTGGACCGGCATAACCCCTGCAATCAGCCAGGGCGCTGCCGACGTGTGCCTGGAGGCCGTCAAGGCCGCCAACCGCCTCGGCGTCACGGTCTCCTGCGACCTCAATTATCGCAAGAATCTCTGGAAATATGGCAAGAAGGCCTCCGAAGTGATGCCCGAGCTCGTAGCCTGCTCCGATATCATCCTCGGCAATGAGGAAGATGCCGACAAAGTATTCGGCATCAAGCCCGAAGGTTTCGACGTGACCGCTACCGGCGGCCAGGTGGACCAGAAGCGCTTCCAGAGCGTGGGCGAGCAGCTGATGGCCAAGTTCCCCCGCGCCAAGAAGGTGATC
>JAILMV010000173.1 GCA_024692185.1 Bacteroidales bacterium
ATCTGGTTGATGTATTTATCTACCTCCTCGGCTGTCATACCTATGCCGTGGTCGATTACGCGGAGTATCTTTTTCTTTTCGTCGAGCTCGATTTCGACTTTAAGCTCGCCCAGCTCGCCCTTGAATTCGCCGTTGGAGGCCAGGGTCTTGAGTTTCTGGGATGCATCGACTGCGTTTGCTACCAGCTCGCGGAGGAATATTTCGTGGTCGGAGTATAGGAATTGTTTGATGACCGGAAAGATGTTTTCGGTGGTTACGCCAATCTTGCCTTGTAGTTTTTCTTTTGCCATAACAAAAAATCGTTTCAGTTCTTGTACGCTGAAACGATTCTCAAATTGTAAGCCAGTGACAATTTGTCACTATTTGAAGCAAGCCAGACGGCGGAGGTCGTCATCTGCCTTTATCCTGTCGATTATTCCCTTTACTATGCTGAAGGTCCTGGAATCCGGGGTGTAGATGGCCGGGGTGATGAAGTTCACCCTCCCCTGCCTCTTGAGTTTCTGGGCCACCGCCTTCTTCTTGGGAGATTCCGGGTCATAGACCGCAACGGGATTGCCTCCGAACATCCCGACTATCTTCATGCAGGGGATGTCGGTCTCACCGTCGCCGAAGTAGATCATGTTCGAGAAGGGGATGCGTTTCTTGTCGTCGGCGATGCTGGAATTAACCATCTTGGAGTCGTGCTGGCTGGTGATGCCTTTGCTGATCTTGAAGAGGAACTGGGTCTTTGCCGTATGGTCCACCGCGATGCCGGGCCATTCCGCCACACCGTCGGGACTATATATGAAAGTACCCGCGTAGATGTGTTTGAATTCCTTGGCTATGGGAGAGCCTTCGATGATTTCTTTGAGGCCTGAGGAGTTGATGTAGTGTTCTACCTGCACGCCTTTCTGGCGGCCGTAGGCGTTCACCATGCCGAACCATTTCTCCACTCCGTCGAATAGTTCGATGTGTTTGCCGAACTCCTTGAACTTGCTGCGGCGGAGAGGAATTCCCGCCTGGCGGGCCTCGTCGAACATCAGTTTCATATATGCCAGAACATTGCTGGCATCCTGACCGACGGCTATTCCGTCGCTCATTTTCCAGAATTCTTCCTTGGTCTTACCCACTGCCTGGATGAAGCCGAACTCCTGCATGTTTCCCGGCGACAGGGTTCCGTCGAAGTCATAGATAAGTGCTACGATAGGTTTTTTTGACATAAAATTTTACCCCTTATTTACTGATTTCGCCACAAACATAAGGATTTTTCGCCACAATGTATCAAAATTAATTGTGGGCGCGACATTTACATCCTACTTTTGTGAAAACTTTTAGTTTAGGAATATGTACAAAAGACCTGAGGCTCCCAGAGCCGAACACTATCTCAGCAAGCTGCAGAAGTCCATGGCCAAATGGTGGAACGGACTTGCAGTCTGCGACTATCACGGGCAGCAGTACACCTTCGGAGAACTGGCCCGCAAGATCGAGCGCATCCACCTCGCATTCGAGGCTGCCGGTATCAAGAAAGGCGACAAGATAACCCTTTGCGGCAAGAACTCCGCCAACTGGGCGGTTTCCTTCCTCGCAATCTCTTCCTATGAGACCGTGGTCGTCCCCCTCCTCGCCGACTTCCTTCCCGAGGCAGTAGAGCGCCTTACCGACCATTCCGACAGTGTGGTCCTCTTCACGGATCCTGAAATGTACCAGAAACTGGACATGGGCAAGATGCCCAATATCCGCTATGTCATCAGCCTTACCGACTTCATGCCTTTGTGGGGTGCAGACGACAAGCTGATGAAGGCCTACACCACTCTCGACGAGCGTTTCAACGCGAAGTTCCCCAAAGGATTCGATGCATCCAAGGTCAATTATCCTACCGATAACGACAAGGAACTGAACGTCATCAACTATACTTCCGGATCTACCGGAAACCCGAAGGGCGTGATGCTGCGCTACGAGTGCTTCAGCGCAACCATCGACTTCGGTCAGCGTTACATCCCCTGCAGCAACGCGGACAACATCGTCTCCATGCTGCCTATGGGACATATCTACGGACTTACCTACGAGTTCCTCTACCCGCTCATCAGCGGCGTTACGGTCTATTATCTCGGTAAGACCCCGTCCCCTTCCCTTCTGCTCAAAGCCATGCAGGAGGTCCAGCCGTATATAGTGATTACGGTTCCGCTCGTGATGGAGAAGGTTTACAAGTCCTCCATCAAGCCCGTTCTTGGAAAACCGATTATGAAAGTGCTGACTGCGATACCTGGCGTCAGCGGTATTATCTATAAAAAGGTAGGTGAAAAACTTCAGTCCGCTTTCGGTGGTAAAGTCCGCGAGTTTGTTATGGGAGGTGCGGCCCTCAACCCCGAAGTGGAGCATTGCTTCAAAAAGATCAAGCTTCCCTATACCGTGGGATACGGTATGACGGAGGCCGCCCCGCTACTTGCCTACGAACATCCTTGGCTCTATGCACAGGGCTCCTGTGGTAAAGCCGTGGACTGCGCCGACGTGCGCATCGACTCCGAAGACCCGGAGCACGTGGCCGGAGAAATCCAGGCCAAGGGAACCAACGTGTGCAGCGGATACTACAAGTATCCCGAGGCTGATTCCACCGTCTTCACTGCGGACGGATATCTGCACACCGGCGACCTGGGAACCATCGACGCCGATGGTAACATCTTCATCCGCGGACGCTCCAAGAGCATGATCCTCGGCCCCAACGGACAGAATATCTATCCCGAGGAAGTGGAAGCTGCCGTCAACCAGAGGCAGTTCGTGGCCGAGAGCGTGGTCGTTGACCGTGCCGGCAAGCTCGTCGCCCTGGTATATCTCGATGCCGACGGCATCAAGAATGCAGGTCTTGACGAAGAAGCTATCTCCGACATTCCCGAACAGGTCAGGCGCGGTGCCAACAAGCACCTGCCCGGTTACAGCCAGATCACCAAGGTGGAGGTTGTGCTGAAGCCCTTCGAGAAGACTCCTAAGATGAGTATCAAGAGATTCCTGTACAAATAAAATTGTATCTGTTGCGAATAAAAGCGGCGGCCTTTGAGGGCCGCCGTTTTTGTCATTTTACATATCCTTCAAAGTAATGGTCACTGTCGTAATACCTGTCCGGGTAGGGAATGCGGTATTCCAGCGCCGAAGAAACGTTCACATAGCCCAGGCCACCCTCGACATTCGAAGGGAAGAAGGAGGGTTCATAGACCAGGGGCAGATAAGCGCCCGTCACGTCGTATTCCGCTGCCATCAGATAACGGTAATAACCGACCGGGATCGATTCCAGGCGGACATTTACGCCAGCACGGGAAACCCATACCTCGCTTTTATGCGTATCCCCTTCATAGTACCCGGCCAGGGAGGGAGTGTGATACAGGCTTCCAAACCAGCACAGGGTCAGGGTGTATTCTCCCCCGGCAAAACTTTCATCGGAGAAGATGTTGAAGTCGTTCACGCTTTCCGAACTCATCCAGGGCAACTTCAGCACTGGTTCCAGCAGATTGTATAGCTTGACCGGCTCATCGTCATAGCTTTTCTTCACTCCGGTCTGGTCACTATAATAGCGCGGGTCCTTGATTCCTTCCACGCATTCCGTCTCTCCGTCCAGATAGGCGCTGACCCTGTAGGCATTGTCCACTCCGGCAGCATCGGCCACGCCGAGATAAAACCTATGGAAACTCCTTGTTTCCTGATTCCCATAATCGGAATAGGACAAGACGATATCTTCCCCGGTGCTTGCCCCGGCCACTACCGGAAGCGGAGGTACACTTTCGTTCACCTCACATGTTCCGACGCTGCTTTCGAAGACCAGCTTCAGCTCATCTTCCGGGGCGAATTGCGCCTTGAAGGTCAGCAGGCACAAAGTAGTATCTTCCTTAGTTCCTTTGTAGGAAAGCGTGTCGCTCAGAAGGGTCCCGTTCACATACAGCTTGCCCCGGACCTCTCCCGGAGAGATTATTCCTTTTTCCCGGGAAGATACGTGCAGGGAGAGGGTATGCAGGGAGTCGGCGGAACAGAGGCTGCCGTTCACTATCAGGAGGTCGCCGAAGCCATCGGAGGGCAGGTCCATGACCTCCGTGCAGGCGCCCAGGCATATCAGTAAGCTTATTGCAAATAATATCTTTTTCATTTCATCTAGAATCTATAGGTATAGGAAACTGAGGGGAAGAACAGCAGGAACGAGATTTTCTTTACGCGGGCGTAGGTATTGTAATCGCCATATACGTCATAGTCTATCACGCTCGGGTTCCTGCGGCCATAGACATTGTAGATTCCGAAATTCCATATCCTCTCTCCGTGTATTTTCTGCTTGCTGAAGTTTACGCTGAGGTCCAGCCGGTGGCTGGGCGGCATGCGGTAGTTGCCCTTCTCCGGCACATAGCTGGTGCGATACTCGTAGCCTTCGTAGCTGGATACCACCGTCGCACGGGTCGGGATGGTCATTGCCGCGCCGCTGGCGAAGGACCAGGAGGCACTCAGGTCGATGCGGGAGTTGAACTTATGGTTCGCACAGAGGGTGAGCACGTGGGTGCGGTCGTATTGGTAGGGATACCATCTTCCACCGTTCACGCTGCCGTCGCGGAAGATGCGCTCGCTCTTGCTGAGGGTGTAGGCCAGCCAGCCGGTGGTGGCTCCTTCAGTCTTCCGGGCCAGGAATTCTATTCCTCGGGCCCTACCCTCTCCCATTGCCACGTTCTTGTCCCAGTTTTCGCCGCCGGCAGAGGCTATCGCGGCCTCGCGGTATTCTATCACCGAATCCATCTCCTTCCAATATGCGTCCGCCGAGAATTCCCAGGCCTGGGTTCCGGACCATACCAGGCCGGCATTCCACTGGTCGGCAATTGCGGGCCGGATGTTCTTGGTAACCGGCACCCAACGGTCGGTAGGCAGGCCCACGCGCCCGGAGGAGAGACGGTGGATGTGCTGGGCCATCCTCGAATAACCGGCCTTCAGGGCCAGGTCCCTGGTAATATCGTATTTGGCGGAGAGCCTTGGCTGGGGTGAGAGGTAGTTCCTCCCCTGGGTAGAGAACAGCGTCAGATGCAGGCCGGCATTGATCCTGAGGCGCTCGAAGGCCACGAAATCATCTTCCAGATACATCATGAACTCGCGGGCGTACAGGGAGGAATTCTCCCGGCTGTTGGTAAGGGTGTCGCTGCTGGGGTTCTCCGAGTCTTCTATCTTGATGGAGGTGGTATAGCTGCTGGGGCGGTAGCGGTGCAGCACGGCGGACGCGCCGAACTTGACTGCGTGTTTGGGAGATGGGTTCCAGTCGAAGTCCATCTTCGCGCCCAGGTCGTTGATTGCGGAGCGGAAGTGCTCTTCGTCGATGTTGGTGGTTATCTCATTGTCTCTCTTCCGGCTGATGAACTCATCCCTTTCCATCATCTTCGACCTGTAATTATTGGAATATAGGGTCAGGTTGCTGAAGAGCTGACGGCCATACACGTGGTTCCAGCGCAGGGTACCCAGGGTATTCCCCCAGTTCACCCTCTGGTACTCGTTAGTCTTATAATCGTTCCACCAGTCCTGGATGTCGTCGTTCTGGAAGTAGTCGTTCCCGTGGTAGATTCCGGCATAGATGCGGTCGCGGTCGGAAAACCTGTGGTTCAGCTTGCCGTTCAAATCGTAGAAATAGTAGTTGACGGGGACCTTGAAAAGCTTCAGCGCCGGTGTCAGCAGGAAGCTGTGCAGCATGCGGGCGCTCACGCTGTAGGAGGTGGTTCCCTTGCGTATGGGGCCCTCCAGATGCACTTTGTCGGTGAGCAGGCCCACGCTGACGGAGCCGTGCGTGGAGTGCATGTCGCCGTCGTTGGTGCGCACATCTACCACCGAGGAGAGGCGGCCGCCGTAGCGGGCGGGGAAATCTCCCTTATAGACGGAGACCTTCTTCACGGCTTCTGCGGTGAATACGGAGAAGATGCCGAGCATATGGGAGGCGTTGTAGAGAGGTACGCCGTCGAGCATCAGCAGGTTCTCGTCGTCCCCGCCGCCGCGCACGAACACTCCGGAGAAGCCTTCGTAGCCGGCCTGCACGCCGGGTAGCATCTGCATAGTTTTGAGCACGTCCGATTCCCCTAGCAAGGAGGGTGCGTTCTTGATCATTATCTGGGGTATCTCCATCGAGCCTGAGCGGGTGGCATAGATGCCGGTTTCCGCACGGCTGGTTATGGTTGCGGCGTTCAGCTCGGCGTTGCTCATCAGCGCCACGTTCAGCACCTTGTCGGAATTCAGTTCCAGATGTATGGTGCGGCTGTCGTAGCCGAGGTAGCTGTAGCTGATGTCGTAAGTTCCCTCGGGAAGAGTGATAGAATAGAAGCCGAATTCGTTCGTTATGGTTCCGCTGTTTCCGGTGAGTACGGCTGCGGCAATCAGGGTTTCGGAAGATGCGGCATCGGTCACGTGCCCTTTCAGTTCATAACGGCGGAGGGCCTTGAGTATCACGTAATTATTGCGCCGGCTCCAGCTGACGGCAGTGCCGTCGAAGAGTACTTGCAGGTTTTCTTCCAGCGAGGGGAGCAATTCAGGACTCCCCCCATATACGTCGTCCAGGCGCAGGGAAGAATCGTAGATGAAGCTGACGCCGAAGTGCTCGGATATGGCAGACATACGCTCTTTGCAAGTAGTCTGCGCAAAGGCACTGCAGGCCAGCAACAGGAATAAAAATATCAGAATCTTTTTCTTCATTACCAATTCACTAATCTAACTCTATGGTCAGGTCCAATGCTGCTTCTATGGCAGCGATTATATTTTCCAGGCTGTCTGCCCGGAAAGAGGCGGTCAGGCGGCGGCCGGCCGCGTCACAATGGAGGGTCCTGCCGAAATAGCTGCCGAGGTCCTCGAGCACGGCCTCCAGGGCCGCATCTTCATAGACGAAGCTGAGGGCCGGGAGTTCATCTTCCAGAACCGCGGACATGCCCTTGACCAGCACCAGGCCCTCGCTTCCGGGTTTTTCCGCGAAGAAGACTTTACCCTCGGTCACGTTCACCTCGGGCCTTTCTCCGGTGAGCACCTCGAACTTGGTTCCCAGCACCTTCACATAGCCTTTTCCTTCAAGAAAAACCTCGAAGGGATGGGCTTCGTCCCTGGCGACCTGGAAATATGCCCGACCTTCCACCACTACCTTCCTGGGGTTGAGATGGGGCTGCAGCTTCAGCAGCGAGCCTTCGCTCAGGCTTACCTGCGTTCCGTCCGAGAGCATCACTTCGCTCTTGGTACTGGCGTCGCCATACTCCGTCCAGGAGTTCTTCCAATGATTCCAGAAGAGTATGGAGAAGACCAGGGCGGCCGCCACGGGCAGGGCCCAGGCAAGCACTTTGGTATATGATGCGGAGGAGGAGTGGGCGCGGCGGAATTCCATTTTGGCTTTTTCGGGATCCAGCCTGCCTTCCTGATAGTTCGACACGACAAAACGCAGTTCTTTTTCTTTTTCCATTGTTCAAATTATTATCAGCTGACAATAATAAGACGCGGTAAAAAGAAATCCTACTATCGGAAAATGAAAAAATTTACAGGCAGAATACGAAATCCAGTATTTCGCGGCGGGAGGAGCGCAGGGATTTCATGGCGGAATCGAGGGTGTTGCGGACCGTGTTCTCGGAGATGCCGAGTTCGGAAGCTATCTCCGCATAGGAAAGGCCGTCGCGCTTGGCAAGCAGCAGCACCTCGCGGCGGCGGGCTGGCATCTTGTCGATGGCAGTCCAGAGCCTGGCCTCGACCCGGCTCCTGTCCACGGCTTCCTCGTCCGTTATCAGGCCGTCGGCGTCGCTGGGCTGAAGCTTGTCCAGATCCAGAGTATCCTGGCGATTCTTCTTGAGATGATCCAGGCAGGAGTTCCTTACCGAAACATATAGGTACGCGCGCACATTGGATACTGCCGCCCCGCCGGAGAGATGCTCCCAGAGAGCTTCGAAGCAGGAGGATACCACGTCTTCCGCCGCATCCAGGCTGCCGAGATAGTGGACGGCATAGATGCAGAGCGGGCGGTATTCCGTCCGGAACAAAGTTTCTATCTTGGAGAGCATTATCATTTCGGCGGCAAAGATAATCATAAAGTAAAAAAAAAGCGAATATCACTGCAACGTCCGCCTTCTATTTCGCATCATAATAATGGTTTATAAAATAAGGCAGTTATGAGAAGGTTTCAGATTTTTTTGGCGGCGATTTTTTCGGCAATACTTTAATACGCAGGCAACATTCGTTTGTTGATAACTTGTGAAAAAATACTCGCGGCTCTCTTGCAGGGTCGCGAGTTTTTGTCTACCTTTGCCACTTGGAAGTTAGAACAATGTCTTTTACCGAAAATCGCATTCAACAAGAAGGTCTCACCTTCGACGATGTACTTCTGGTTCCAGCCTGGTCCGAGGTACTTCCCAGGGAGGTTTCCCTCCAAACGAAATTCACCAGAAACATAGCGCTTGACATTCCTATCGCGTCCGCTGCTATGGACACAGTTACCGAAGCCCCTATGGCCATCGCTCTTGCAAAAGAAGGAGGTATAGGGGTTCTTCATAAGAATATGAGCTCGGAACTGCAGGCAGCAGAGGCCGCCAAGGTCAAGGCCGCCGGTTACAAGGTTGCTGCGGGTGTCGGAATCACCGCCGACGCAGTCAACCGCACTTCCCTCCTGGTGGACGCCGGAGTAGATGCTATAGTGCTCGACTCCGCCCACGGCCACAGCAAAGGAGTACTGAATGCTCTCAAGAAAATCAAGAAGGCCTTCCCCGGCATCGACGTCGTGGTAGGCAACGTTGCAACTGCGGAAGGCACCCGTGCCCTCATCGAGGCCGGAGCCGATGCAGTGAAGGTGGGTATAGGCCCCGGTTCCATCTGCACCACCCGGGTGGTCGCAGGCGTGGGCGTTCCCCAGCTTACCGCAATCTACGACGCAGCTGAGGCTGCCAAGCCTTACGGGGTTCCCATCATCGCCGACGGCGGTCTCCGCTACAGCGGCGACATAGTGAAGGCCCTGGCCGCAGGTGCATCCACGGTAATGTGCGGATCCCGGCCTCTTTGAGCCAGGTCTTTCGCATCAGCTTCGCGCCGCGCTCATTACAGGAATCGAAGGTCAGCACAGCGCCGGGGAAGCGCTCCGCCATGGCGGAGAACAAACGCCGGACGTCCTCAGTTTTGAAGTAGTAAAACACGCCGGCGGCAAAGAACACTGCGCCGTTTGATCCGTTGATCGCGTCCATCCACGCAAAGTCGTTGAGATCGCAGGCGAGATTTGTTTCCCTCTCCCCAGCGGGCAGCAGCTCGTTCCGCAC
>JAILMV010000132.1 GCA_024692185.1 Bacteroidales bacterium
GCCCTCGGCCCTGCTGGGACTCAAGTCCTGGTCGGTACTGAGATATATGGAGGAAGACGGCCGGAAGCACAGCTTCAAGCTGAAAGGGCGCTTCTACAACCCCGCAACCAACGATTCCCGGCCGCTTATGGCGGTGGTGGAAAATCACGTGGATGGCAGCAATTCCGTAGTGCTGATAAGCACGGACAAGGGCAGCATCCAGGAAGAATATTCCGCTCCCGCGGGCCTGCAGCCGGTGGAGCCCGTCTGGCTCGGGGAAGAACTCTATGCCAGCGCAATTTCGGAAGATGGTTTCAGCATCTACCATCTGCCTGACTGGAAACCGGTATTCGCGCCGGCGCATTCCAAGATAAACAGCCTCTTCGCCCGCGACGGGCAGATCTGGTTCACTTCCGACCGCAGCGGGGTGAACGAACTGCATTCGCTGGATCCCGCAAGCGGGGAACTCCTGCAGCGCAGCAACCTGCGTTTCGGAGGGGAGGACTTCGCCTTTTCGCAGGACGGTTCCCTCTGGTACAGCGCCCCGACCGCCGATGCGCGGGTTGTCCGCCGCCTGGCCCCCGGAGCCTTGCAGGCCAAGCCCGTGGAATTCAATCCCATACAGATAGCATCTGCCGAAAAACTCAGCTCCCAGGAGGCTTCCGGGGCCCTTCCCTACGACGGGCCCATCTCCGAGGGTAAGCGCTATTCCAAGTTCTTCCAGCCCATACGCCCGCATTCCTGGGTGCCGCTCTACATAGAATATGACCCCGTGGAGAGGCTGTCGCTGGAGGAGACGGAGACTTCCGGAAATCTGGGTGCGACTCTGATGTTCCAGAACGAACTCGGAACCGCCTGGGGCAGCGTGGGCGTGAGCCTGCTGGACTCCCTGAGCTTCCGTCCCGGCCTGCACGCGCAGTATGTCTGGACCGGCTGGGGGCCGATAATTGACTTCCGGGCAGATTATAATGAAAGGGCCGTGCACAGGACGGATTACTCCAAGGTCACTACCGAAGAAGGAATTACTTTCCCGCAGACCAATTCGGTGTTGGACGAGCCTTTCCTGAGTGTTTCCGCAGGCATCTCCCTGCCCTTCAACCTCAGCGGAGGCGGGTGGAATACAGGTATCGTCCCCTCCTACCGACTGAGCTGGAACAACGACCAGATATCCTCTATCGTCGCGGAGAGATTCACCAACAATCTTTTTGTAGGCATAGCACAGAACGACTTCTGCCTGCTGAGCAGATTCAGCCTGAGGGCCTACTCCGTGCTCCCGCAGGCATCTTCCGCAATAATGCCCCGCGTGGGTGCCGGCGCGGAACTGGGCTTCACCCTGAGCCATAATCTGAGCAGCGACCATCCGGGTTACTACTATGGCAAGTTCTACGGCTATCTGCCCGGCCTGATGAGCACCCACGGAATCAAGCTCAGCGCCAGCGGACGCAGCAATTATGGCTGGGAGGGAGATTGGATTAAGGAGCGTCTGTGCACCCTGGAGGCCGATTATGCCTTCCCCTTCCTGCCTCTGGACTGGACCGCCCTCTGCCCCTTCTTCTATGTCAGGAACCTGGAGGCCATACTTCATTGCGGGGCGGAACTCAGAGCATACGAGGAAACGATATCTTTAAAGAAGGGCAGCAGCCACGAGGCTTTCGCCGGCGCCACCCTCCGTGCCCATCTGGGCAACTTCCTCTGGGCGCCCTACGATACTTATCTCGGAGTCCGCTATATCCATTACTTCAACGACCCTTCACTTTCCGGTGCGGAGATGGTTTTCAGCATAGACATGTGATTCGTAAAAAAAACTTATCTTTGTGAGTTGCTATAACCGATATAATTACTAAAACCTTAACAATATGTCTAAATCCAACATTTCCAAACTATGGAAAACTGAAGACTGGCTGGCCTGCTGGCTTGGTTTCATCATCATCGCCATCAGCGCGGTCGCAGTCCTTACCAAGGCTTTTGACTTTTCCGCACTTAAATTCAGCACCTGGCACCTTTGGGAGAACATCGAACCCCACAAGGCCCTTGCAGCACAGTTCACCGGCAGTTTCTGGGTGAAGCTCATCCGCACCTTCCTGGTGCTGGCCGTGCTTTTCGGAGCAGGCGTGAAGCTGCAGGGAGAGAAGCTCAAGAAGTTCATCCCCGCCTTCGTGGTGCTCTTCGTGCTGGCTGTGATAGTACGCCTCATCAGCGCCGAGTTCACCCTCAACCGCTATCTGGAATGGGCCTTCTGGGCCTTGCTCGTGGGTCTTCTCATCTCCAACACCGTGGGTACTCCCGAATGGCTCAAGCCGGCCATCCGTACCGAGTTCTACATCAAGACCGGTCTGGTGATAATGGGCTTCAGCGTGCTCTTCAGCAACATCGCCAAGTTCGGCCTCTACGGCCTCGGAATAGCCTGGATCGTGACCCCCATCGTCATCATCTTCATGTGGTGGCTGGGTACCAAGGTATTCAAGATAGACAACAAACCCCTGGTCATCACCCTCGCAGCAGCGACCTCGGTCTGCGGTACTTCCGCAGCCATCGCCACCGGTGCAGCCGCAAAGGCCAAGAAGGATGACCTCTCCCTCGCAATCTCCATCTCCATCATCTTCACCATACTGATGATGGTGTTCGAGCCTATGATCATCAAGGCCTGCGGAATGAACCAGCTAATGGGTGGTTCGCTCATCGGCGGCACCGTGGACAGCACGGGCGCCGTGGTGCTGGCAGGTAACGCCCTCGGCCCCGAGGCGGAGCAGGCGGCCGTGCTGGTGAAGAGCATCCAGAACATTCTGATCGGCTTCATAGCCTTCTTCGTGGCCCTTTTCTTTGCGCTGCGCGTAGATAAGAACAGCGAGGCCAAGGTGGGTGCCGGCGAAATCTGGAACCGCTTCCCCAAGTTCATCATCGGCTTCTTCGTAGCCTCCCTGGTGGCTTCCTTCATCTTCCTGCCCCTCTGCGGCGGCGGCGAGGTCAAGGAGATCAACAACGTGCTCGGACAGTACAAGAACTGGGCATTCGTGCTCGCGTTCACTTCCATCGGCCTGGATACCAACTTCAAGAGCCTCATCAAGCAGATGCAGGGCGGAAAGATACTCTGGCTCTATGTGGTCGGACAGCTCTTCAACATCGCCCTCACCCTCTTTGCGGTCTGGTTCCTGCTCAGCGGCGTGGTGTTCGACGTGCCGGTCCTCGACCTGTACAAATAGTGGACAAAAAGAAAATATTCAAATGGATGACCGCCGGCTTGGCGGTCATCGTTCTTTGTCTCGCCGGATATATTGTCTGGCAGCGCCTCGGCCTCAATCCGGACTACGATTTCGGGGCGGGGGCCTACTTCTACGCCGACGACCCTGCGATCCAGGATCTGACCGAGAAGGCAAATCTGAAAACATCCGTCCCCAAGTGGATTTACTATGTGCTGTTCTTCGCCTGGGGGGCGCTGATGTGGTTCTTGTGGAAATGGGTAGATAAAAGGAAATGAAAAGACGCGATTTTCTGAAGACCTCCGCCCTGGGAGCAGCCGGGCTCGTGACCGCCGGAAGCGGCCTGCAGGCCTGCGCAGGGCCATCCGTACGCCCGTATAAAGTGGGCGGAAAAGCCAGGATGCAGCTGCGCTTCTTCCCTTACGAACTGCAGCTGAGGCACAGTTTTACCGTATCTTCCTACTCCAGGACCACCACCCCCGACGTGCAGCTGGAAATCGAGTACGACGGCTTCACGGGCTACGGCGAGGCCTCCATGCCGCCTTACCTCGGGCAGAGCGTGGAGAGCGTCTGCGCCTTCCTGCAGAGGGTGGATCTGGGGCAGTTCTCCGACCCCTTCCAGCTGGAGGACATCCTTTCTTATGTAGATTCCCTCTCCCCGGGCGACAGCGCTGCCAAGGCCGCGGTGGACATAGCCCTGCACGACCTGGTGGGCAAGCTCCTGGGCCAGCCCTGGTTCCGTCTATGGGGCCTGGATGCGGCCAAGGCGCCATCTACCAGCTTCACCATAGGGATAGATACCCCCGAGGTGATGAAGGAGAAGACCCTGGAATGCGCGGGGCTCTACAACATACTGAAGGTCAAGGTCGGACGGGAGAATGACCGGGAGATGATTTCGGCCGTGCGGAGCGTGACGGACCTGCCTCTGGCGGTGGATGCCAATCAGGGCTGGAAGGACCGCGAGGCTGCGCTGGACGAGATCTGCTGGCTGAAGGAGCAGGGTGTGGTGATGGTGGAGCAGCCTATGGCCGCTTCGAAGTTGGAGGACAATGCCTGGATCAGCGAGCGTTCGCCCCTGCCCATCTACGCGGACGAGGCCATACAGCGCCTGGCGGACCTGCCTTCCATACGCGGGGCCTACCACGGAATCAATATCAAGCTGATGAAGTGCACGGGCATGCGGGAGGCCTACAGGATGGCGTCTTGGGCGCGCGCAGAGGGTATGCGGGTGATGTTCGGCTGCATGACCGAGACTTCCTGCGCGGTTAGCGCCGCGGCCCAGCTTTCGCCCCTCGCGGACTTCGCCGACCTCGACGGCAACCTGCTCATCTCCAACGACCGCTTCGACGGAGTGCAGGTGAGCTCCGGCCGCCTCATCCTCCCCGACAGGCCCGGAATTGGGGTAGAACTTAAGAAATAACTATCTTTGCGATATGTTTGAAATGAAATGCACCCGTTGCGGAAAGCTGTTCGAAGTGGACGCCGTGGCGGCAGTTAATACCGAAAGGGATCCGGAACTGAAGGAAAAGCTGATGAGCGGGGAACTGTTCATCCGCGAATGCCCGCAGTGCGGGGCCCGCATGCTGGCAAA
>JAILMV010000223.1 GCA_024692185.1 Bacteroidales bacterium
TGTGGTGGAACGTGTGGGCGACCTGCTCAACCGCCGCTTCGCCAAAGCCCTCAACGGGGCAAGGATACTGGTGCTGGGCGTAGCTTACAAGCAGGATATTGACGACTACCGCGAATCCCCGGCCATCCGGGTGATCGAGGGCCTGCGCAAGGAAGGGGCCGAAGTGGTGTTCTACGACCCGTTCGTAGCCAAGTACCGCGGCAAAGGCGAGTGGTTCGAAGGCGAGAAGGCGCTCAGCGCCGAACTCCTCGAAGGAGCCGATGCGGTCGTCATCACGACTGCCCACACTACCGTAGATTACGGCTTCGTGCAGCAGCACGCCAAAGCCATATTCGATACAAAGAACGTTACCAAGTCCATTGCGGACCGTGACAACATAGAAGTACTGTAATGCAGGAAGCGTTCGTTCACGAAAGCAGCTACGTAGATGCCGGCGCCAGTATAGGCGCCGGCACCAAGATATGGCACTTTTGCCACATCCAGGGCGGAGCTGTGATCGGCGCGGACTGCAGCCTGGGACAGAACGTGAACGTAGCCGGAGGCGCCCGCATCGGAAACGGATGCCGCATCCAGAACAATGTCTCGATATACGACGGGGTTACCCTGGAGGACAACGTTTTCTGCGGCCCTTCCTGCGTGTTCACGAACGTGAATACCCCGCGCGCGCATTTTCCCGTGCACGGAGTATATGAGAAGACGCGCATATGCGAGGGTGCGTCGCTCGGTGCCAACTGCACCGTAGTCTGCGGGCATACCGTCGGACGCAGCGCCCTCATAGCGGCGGGAGCCGTGGTAACCGGAAACGTTCCGGCTTATGCGCTGATGGCCGGGGTTCCGGCCCGCCGCATCGGCTGGGTCTGCGAATGCGGGAAGAGGCTGCCGGACAGCCTCACCTGCTCTTGCGGCCGCCGTTACCGGCTGGAAGGCGGAACGCTGGTACAAGAATAGATCCTCGCCCGCCGTTCTGAGCGGAGCGAAGGATCTGCGAAGCGTGCACCCTTACACATAGGGGTGCAAAGGCGAAGCCGTACACAAAACCGAAATGATGCAATTCAGGGATCTGAAAAAACAATACTCCATCCTCAAAGCAGAGATGGACGCCGCCGTGCTAGAGGCCATGGCAAGCGGAGCATACATAATGGGGCCGCAGGTAAAGGAACTGGAGGCCAAACTGGCCGGATATGTCGGAGTAAAGCATTGCCTGACCTGCGCCAACGGCACCGACGCCCTCACCCTCGCCCTCAAGGCCTGGGGAATAGGCCCTGGAGACGCCGTGTTCGTACCTGACTTCACCTTCTTCTCCTCGGCCGAGGTAATTGCCCTCGAAGGCGCGACGCCGGTATTCGTGGATGTGTGCGAAGATACCTTCAACATCGACGCCGCCGACCTCGAGAAGGCCGTCCTGCAGGTCCGGGAAGAAGGGAAACTGAAGCCCAGGGTGGTAATCGCGGTCGACCTGTTCGGCCTGCCGGCCAATTATCCCGCCATCCGCGAAGTTGCCGACAAGTACGGCCTCCTGGTGCTGGAAGACGGCGCCCAAGGCTTCGGAGGCGGCATAGAAGGCAGGCGCGCCTGCTCCTTCGGCGACATCTCCACCACATCCTTCTTCCCGGCCAAGCCCCTGGGCTGCTACGGCGACGGCGGCGCAGTATTCACCGACAATGACGAGTGGGCCGCCCTCATCGAATCGTACCGCGTACACGGCAAGGGCGCGTTCAAATACGACAACGTGCGCATAGGGCTGAACTCCAGGCTGGATACCGTCCAGGCTGCCGTGCTTCTGGTCAAACTCAAGGCTTTCCGCGAATACGAACTGGATGCGGTAAACAAGGTTGCCGCGCTTTATTCGGAGCTTTTCTGTCATTCTGAGCGAAGCGAAGAATCTGTAGCCACTCCCGTCATCCCCGAGGGCTTCGGTTCCAGCTGGGCTCAATACACGATCCGCCTCCGCGACAGGCAGCAGCGCGATGCAGTGCAAGCCGTCCTCAAAGCCGCAGGCATCCCGGCTATGGTCTATTATCCCAAGCCCATGCACTTGCAGACGGCGTTCAAACCTGTCTTGCCGAGCGAAGCGAAGGACCTCTGTCCTGTAGCGACATCCCTTTGCGAACGTGTCCTTTCGCTGCCCATGCACCCGTACATGACCGAAGAAGAAATCGTCACCGTAGCTGAGGCAGTACTCAATTCAGTACAATGAGCATCTTCAAGCGCAAGAAACCCAGGGTAGTCCTTCAGTACGAAGAGCAGTTCATACCGGAGAACTACTCCGAGGAGGGCGTCAAGAGAGGCGCCAAGTTCGAGCGCAACCTGGTCAACAATCCTGACCTGAACGCCATCTTCAGGGCCACCAAGGACTTGGACATCAACGGCATTGATGCCTGGCTGGACAACCATATGGATCAGTTCGACGACACCACCTTCATCGTCGATACCGACAGCGGAGCATCCCTGGAAGGGCTCAGGCCGCATCACCCCGAGCTGATTATCAACAAGATGGCATTAACTCGCATCCGTCACCTCAACACATTCCTCAACAAAGCGAACGAGGTTCTGGAGGACAATGGATATCTCTGGGTGCACTCGCGTACGGCAAGGCTAAAACGAGAAGTGATTTATAGGGCACATCCCGGACTGATTGGCAAGATGATGTACCTGAGCCACTATGTATGGCACCGGGCTTGCCCCAAACTGAAACTGACCAAGTGGTTCTATTTCTGGGTTACGAAGGGAAAGAACCGCACTTACCATCGCGTGGAACTGCTAGGGCGAATGTACCGGGCTGGTTTCGAGGTGATTGACGAGCGTTTCCACAACGGCGAGTACTATATCCTTGGACGCAAGTTCCGCGCACCCATCTGGGATGATGAACCTACTTGCGGGCCCCTGGTCAAATTGCTTCGGGTCGGATATAAAGGCAATCTTATCGGCGTGTATAAGTTCCGTACGATGTACTCCTACTCGGAGTATCTGCAGCCGTATATGCTTGAATACGAGGGGCTTCAGGACGGTGGCAAATTCGCTCACGACTACCGGGTGAACGGTTGGGGCAAGCTGCTCCGCAAGTCCTGGCTGGACG
>JAILMV010000017.1 GCA_024692185.1 Bacteroidales bacterium
AAGGTGGACGAGTCCCTGGCAGCAATCCTGGAACAAGCAGGAGAGCAGAACAGCATCCGGACCAAGTCGGCCACGATGAACGATGCACTCAGCCGCCTCGGAGCCTACGAGTTCGAAAGGGTCTTCCCCGACGCCGGCAAATTCGAAGCACGCAGCCGCCGCGAAGGCATGCACCTCTTCTACACCGTCAAATACGACCAGGGCGTGAGCAGCACCAAGGCGGGGGAGATACTCTCCGCCGTGGAGGGTGTGGAGAAGGTCGAGACTCCCCGCAAGATCAAGCGCAGGAGCGTAGTTCCTGACGACCCCTACTTCAAATACCAGTGGGACGTTTACAACGACCAGTCCCTGAACATCTACTGTTCCTACAACAACGCCTCCGTCAAATACACCAACAAGGGAGCGGATATGAACCTCTCAGCCATCTGGGACGGCTACACCACCGGCGACAGCCGCGTGATAGTGAACGTGGTAGATGGCGGCGTGGACCTCGACCATCCCGACCTGGCGGCCATTACCATTGCCGGAGGATCCGACGGCAGCAAGGACTTCGTGAACAATACCTACAGGATTACGGCAGATGACCACGGCACCCACGTGGCCGGAACCATAGCCGCCGTGCGCAACAACGGAGTGGGAGTAGCCGGAATAGCCGGCGGCGACCATGCCGCAGGCGTGATGGGCGTACGCATACTCAGCTCCCAGATATTCAAGGGGGACAGCGGCGCCTCCGATGCCCAGACAGCCAACGCCGTCAAATGGGGAGCCGACCACGGCGCACTCATCTCCCAGAACAGCTGGGGCTATTATGCAGATGAGAACGAGGATGGAACTATCAGTTCATCGGAACTTGCCGAATTCAAGAGCGAGAGCATCCCCGAATACATACGCAAAGCCATCGACTACTTCATCAAGTACGCCGGTTGCGACGAAGACGGCAACCAGGCCAGCGATTCCATGATGAAGGGCGGACTGGTGATATTCGCCGCCGGCAACGAGGACATCGACTACGACATAATCAGCGTTTATGAACCCGTGGTGGCCGTTGCGGCCGGTACCGCCGGCTACACCAAGGCCTACTACTCGAACTATGGCGACTGGGTGGACCTCTGCGCTCCCGGCGGAGACGGACTGGACACCGACGCCATCAGCAGCAAGTATTTCGGCGACAAGGACAGCTATGGCAACAGCCGCGGACAGATCTACAACCTCTGCGACGGAAGCTATACCTATATGTCCGGAACCTCCATGGCCTGCCCCCACGTAAGCGGAGCGGCGGCCCTGATAGTATCTTTCTTCGGCGGCCCCGGCTTCACCTGCGAACAGGCCCGCAAGCTGCTGGTGGACGGCGGCAACAAAGACGTGGTAGAGGAGAGCGGCCAGATAGGTGCCTGGGTGGACTTGGAAGGCTCCTTCAAGCTCGGAGGCAAGCTTTCCGGAATAGCCCCCGATGCCGTGACGGAATTCAGCCTGACCCCCAAGAAAAAAGCTGTTGATATCAGCTACGCAATACCTGCCGATGCCGACGACGAGAAGGCGGCCGGCGTGATAATGCTGATGAGCACCTCCAAGGATCTGATTTCCAGCAGCAGCGCAACCTACAGCCATAGCGGAGTTACCCGCTATGTATATGAGACCGCGGCCGAGGCCAAGGCGGGAGATGTGTTCAGCACTACCATATCGGGCCTGAGGCACGGCACCACCTACTATGTGGCCTTCTTCGCCTACGACAAGTCCCACAACTACTCGGAAATGTCGGAGATAAAGAGCGCCACGACTCCCGAGAACCACTCCCCGGCCCTGGTAAAGACTCCGACCGACCAGATCATCTACGGACTTGGTTCCAGCATGGCATTCGACCTGAACGAGTTCTTTGCCGACGAGGACGAGGACGAACTGAACTTCAGAGTGAGCAACACCGACAACGACGTGGTGAGCACCTCCGCATCCGGCAACAGCGTCAAGCTCACCGCCACCGGTAAAGGTGTCACCACCATCAAGTTCAGCGCGGACGACGGCGACAAGTATGCCAGCGCGAGCTGGAAGCTGATGGTCAAGCTCGACGCCAACGACCCTGTGGAGCTTTATCCCAGCCCCATCACCACCAAGCTCACCATCCGGACCGAAGATGAAGCCCGGACATATGTACGTATAGTAAGCTCTTCCGGCAAGGTGGTTTACGAAGCCACCGAGACTTTCAGCGGATTCGATCCCTTCACGATAAATACCAGCGACTTCTCTCCTGGACGTTATTCCGTGACTGTCGAGTACAACGGTAAGACCTACCACAAAACTATCGTGAAAATATGAGAAAACTCTATATGATACTGGCAGCGGGCCTGGCCTCGCTGAACATATATGCAGGGAATCCCGCATCGGAAGCCCTGCCCTTTATGCAGATTGACTATACCCCCCGCTCCATAGCAATGGGCAACAGCAACCTCGGCTGCTCTTCCGCCGTGGCTTTGGCCGACTTCAAGTTCAAGGGCGGCATAGGCTACGACAACTATATGCCCGAACTCAGCGGCACCAGATACATGATTGGCGGGATTGCCGCCAAAAGGAACAGTTTCGGCTTTTCCGCATCTTTCCAGCGCGGTACCGGGGACAAGATCAGCGGCGAGAACTACTCCCCCAGCGAAATTCTTCTGAACCTGGGCGCGGGAGTGGCCATGACCGAGAACTTCGGCGTCGGCGTCAATGTGAAATATGCCCACGAACAGCTGCTCAGCGACTATTCCAACAAGGCCGTGGCCTTCGACCTGACGGCCAGCTGGCGCTACAAGACCAGCATGATAAGCGGCGGCATCACCTGCATAGGAGAGTCCGTCAAATCCAGCACCAAGGAAGCCTATCCCCTGCCCACCGCATTGGACCTGGCCGGAAACCACACTTTCGTGTTTACGGAGGATCACTCCGTGCAGCTTGCAGCCAAGGCTGACTACTACCTTAGCGGAGCCTTCGCCGCCGGAGCAGGCGTGGAATACAGCTATGCCGGAATGGTCTTCGCGCGCGCGGGCTATCACTATGGAGGGGAGAGCCTGGTTCCTTCGTTCGCATCGGCCGGCTTAGGCCTGCATCTGGGCGAATTCTTCGTCGATGCATCCTATGTATTTGCCTCCGACGTCCTCAACAATAGTTTTGCAATCTCTGTAGGAGTCTGCTTCTAGGGGCCTGCAGGGCCGATTTCTGAAAAAAGTTGAAAAATATTTTAAAATATCGCTTGCGATATAAATTATTTTGCTTACCTTTGTATCGCAAACGATATAAATGAGATATAAAATATATAACACTATGGACAAGCAGAAATCAATTCAGGTTCTTCAGAACTACGCAACCGGCCTTGCAACCCAGAGCCGTGCACACAAAGTACAAAGCCTTCTCTTTGCCTCCAAGGGCTACGGAAAGCTCGCCGAGAAATATGACGGCCACGCCAGCGAAGAGATGGAAAACGTGAACAAGTTCGTCCAGCGCATCATCGACCTCGGCGGTCCTGCCGTCGTCGAGGCTTCCCCCGCCTTCCCCATCTACGACGACCCCGTGGAGTTCATCAAGGCCGACCTGCGCATCAGCAAAGAGCAGGTTCCCATCCTGATGCAGGTAACCAAGAGTCTGGAAGATGACTTCAAGACCTACGACCTGCTCCGCGACTACGCCCTGGACGAGGAAGAAGATATGTTCTGGATGGAAGAGCAGCTCGAGCTGATCGAGAAGATCGGTCTGCAGAACTGGCTCGTAAAACAGCTTTAGTCATGGCAAAGATCTACGATTTCAAGGCCCTGGACAACAAGGGTAAAGAGGTGGATTTCGCCCAGTACGAGGGCCAGGTCCTGCTGATAGTGAACACAGCCAGCAAGTGCGGCTTCACTCCCCAGTACGATGGTCTTGAGGCTCTCTACCAGAAGTACAAGAACCGCGGACTCGTGGTCATAGGTTTTCCCTGCGACCAGTTCGCGCACCAGGAGCCGGGCAGCGATGCCGAGATTGCGGAGTTCTGTCGCCTGAACCACGGCGTAACCTTCCCCCTGATGAGCAAGATCGAGGTGAACGGGGAGAATGCACATCCCATCTACAAGTACCTGAAGGATGCGGCCCACGGCCTGTTCGGAAGGAACATCAAGTGGAACTTCACCAAGTTCCTCATCAACCGCGACGGCTCCAAGGTGACCCGTTTCTCGCCTGCTGCCACGCCCGAATCATTCGAAAGTAAAATCGTAGAATTGCTTTAGTTATGAACTGCCCCCAGCTTTTGCTCGACAACCAGCTTTGTTTCCGGCTCTACACGGCCTCCAGGTTAATTACCCAGGCGTACACGCCCTTCCTGGAGGGCCTGGGGCTCACTTATCCGCAGTATCTTGTGATGATGGTGCTGTGGGAGAATGATGGGCAGCCGGTGAACGACATAGCCAAGAGGCTGGTGCTCGAGACCAATACGGTGACTCCTCTCCTTAAGAGGATGGAGTCCGCCGGGCTGGTGGAGAGGCTGCGCGATGCGGCCGACGGGCGGAAGGTAATGGTGCGGCTGACGGCCGCGGGCAAGGCGCTGAAGGCCCGGGCCGCATCGGTGCCCGAAGGGCTGGCAGCGGAGCTTGCTCCCTGCCGCAGCCTCAGCCCCGAAAGCGCTCCCCAGGTATTCAGGATGTTGGACGAGATTATCGCTACGCTGAAGTAGCTTTCTAACCTAAAGATAAAAGCGTAAGCCGATGCTCAGATCCGCATGAGAGACACTCATGGTCTGATCTTTTCCCAGCTCGATAGTGGACGTCGTTCCATTTACAGTACTCTTTACGCGGGAAAGTGATCCGCCATACAAGGCCCCTTCAACTCCGATAGCTATGCTGTCGGAGATTTTGTAATCATACATCAGTCCGAAATAGACAGCTCCGGTACCGCCACTGAGGGAGAAAGGAGTAATGACACGGCCATCATCCCTGTAGCCCACATAACCTAAACCGAAATTCATGGAAAATACGCTCTTCTGTCCATTAGCGACGGTGGTATAAGTACAGATAGGCCCGATGAAAGAGATATCGATGTCGTCGGAGATGATTTCGCTCATACTTTCTTTGCTCTGGAACTTGTTGTACTTTAATCCGAAACCAACAGATTCATAAAAGAAATAAGAGAACTCTGCCCCAAAGCAGATACCACTCTGCAGATTCTTCTCATATCGCTCAATATCCTCCCCTTTGCTATCATCGACCTTGCCGATGGCATAAGCGGGCCCACCTTGCAGGGCGATGCGCAGTTTGGGGATCTTTGCCGAAGATATGCGAGTATCCGAACTTACTATTGTCTGAGCCGACAGGCCTGCCCCTAGAAACAGAAGGGCGAAGACGATAAAAATCCTATTCATCATTCTTTATCGATTTATACTCTGAATAGGCGTTTTTCCCATCACGCAGAAGGAGCACGGGGCGTGCCATAAATGCTCCAACTGATATGGAACATTCAATGTAATAGTCTTTCCCAAGTTCGATGTCGAGGCTCAACTCGCAGCGAGACTCCGTCTTTGCCCAGATGGTATACTCGCCCGGCTCATAAATCTTGACCTCCGCGGAAGAATTATTGGAGCAGCGGTAAACCTTGGTGTCATTAACCGAAACATTATACGCGGATAAAGCACCGAACGACCTTGCGGGACGGTAGAGATAAATCACGGCATAATCGGGATGTGTGGCCGAAGCCTTTGTCAGCGAATCATGCTTTGCTATAGTGGAAGGATCTTCCATGTAATAGACATCAGCTTTGACCCGGTGAACGGAACTGTAGAGATCGGGATATTTGTGAGAGGTAAGAAGAGCGACATTACCGCCCATCTTCCTGGCCTCTTCCCGGACAAGGGCGATTACGTTCTTGTAGGTGCCGGCGGAAGAGGAAGTAAAACCACTTTCTCCAACTTTGACAGAACCGAGGAATGCGGCCTCCGGCGGCACATCCGTGCCGATTTCCAGAACCGTAACTTCAGCCTCGGCGGCTAATGGTGTTTGAGGGGCAACCAGATTCCTGGTAACTTTTGGCGAGCATGAAGCCAAAACCAACAATACCGCTAAAAGCGGAGCAATACAACTTCTCATACTTACAAATTTAGGAAATAATGGCGAAGCTGTGGCGGCCAGGTCGCCATAGAGTAAAGAAATGTGGAAAATTTACGCTCCAAGGATACCCTTGCAGCCGGCCACAACGTCGCGGTAGGTGGCTTCGAAGTCCCCGGTGTACCAAGGGTCGGCCACGTCGCGGGAGAGCCCTGCGAACTCCATCATCATCCGCACTTTCGGGCCATCCGCAGCGTCCCCCACTATCCTCCGCAGCATACGGCGGTTGGACTCATCCATTATCACCACCAAATCTGCCTCCGCGAACTCCGCGGGGGTTATTTTATGGGCTCTGTGGTCCCCGAACGGAATCCCGTGCTCCCGCATCTTCGCCTTTGCCGGCGGGTAGATCGGGTTGCCTATCTCCTCGGAAGATACAGCCATGGAATCTATCTCGAACTCTGCCTCCCTGCCCGCATCCCGGATCATCTTCTTCAGCACGAACTCCGCCATCGGGCTACGGCAGATATTGCCGTGGCAGAGGAATACTATCTTCTTCATAACGTAAAGATAATTATTTTATCTTTGCCGTATGAGCGAAAAGAACTTCTCTTCCCAGGAGCTGGTGAAATACGAGGGTCACTATTCCGAAAACAAGTTTTGGGGCACCCTACGCAAATATGCCAAGAAGGCCGGCGTGCGCACGGTTTACTATGCGCTGGTGCTCTACTACACCCTGATGGACCCCACCACGCCCCGCAAATACAAGAACGTGATAATGGGAGCGCTGGGCTATCTGATACTGCCCTTCGACTTCATAATGGATTATCTGCCCGGAATAGGTCTGGTAGATGACTGGGGCGCCCTGCTGGCCGCAGTTGCCTATGTGATTACGGCGGTGACCCCGGAGCACAAGCGCCAGGCGCGCAGCAAGCTGGGAGAATGGTTCCCGAAAGTAAGTGACGGAGAATTGGGGGATCTGGCTTAGAGGGATACAAACAAAAACCGGGGGCCGGTCCTTCCCCCTGGACCAAAGCCACCGGTTTGCTCATACCCGAGGTGACGGGCAGAACATAAGCGTCTAATTTTAGGTAGAGGGGAGTTTATTAACCAACAATAATGCCCCTTGTTTACGATGCAAAGATAGCTATTTAGCCCTACCGAAATATCACAAATAGTGACATTTTTATATAATTTTGAGTCCAAAAGTGCGGATTTTCGCTATTTGACATAGGTTTCTGCGCTTTTTGTGAATCTGCAGTACAGTTTGCGGACGGCCTGGCAGAAAGAAGGCACCAGCTACTCCCCCGGCACCTGGGGCTCCGACTACCGCCACTTCGAAAAGGCGCAGTAAGGAGAATAGACTGAAAAATCTTTTACCACAAAACGGCATTTGAGAGGGGTTTTTGGTAAAAAACTCCTCTTTTCCCCCGGTTTTTTACCAGAAAACAGCAATAGAAGGGCAAAAGTGGAAAAACGTTTACCAAACGTTTAGCGAAAGAGCCCCCCAGCGCCCCAATCCGGTCTCCATCACCCCCATTAACGTCTGAGAAGCCGAGAAGCTGAAAAGCTGAAAAGCCGAAAAGCCGAAAAAAATGAACTGAGCGCCGCAGCGCGAACCGCGGAGGCCGGTCCGAAGGACTAAGGCCGAGAGCGGCGGGGTACATTAGGGGCAGCGCCCCTAATAAGATAGTCCAGGGTGCCGAGGCGAAGCCGAGGCACCCCCGGGACCACGCGAAAAGGAGGTTGCCGGAATGGCAACCTCCTTTGCGTGGTCCCTGCAGGGCATGATCCTGCGACCCCCTGATTATGAGTCAGATGCTCTAACCAACTGAGCTAAGGGACCGGTACGGGATTACTCCCGTCAGACCTTAATCTCAACCTCAACACCGGAAGGAAGCTCGAGCTTCATAAGGGCGTCGACGGTCTTGCCGTTGGAGTCCTCAATGTCGAGAAGCCTGCGGTATGAATCGAGCTCGAACTGCTCGCGGGCCTTCTTGTTGACGAAGGTCGAGCGGTTCACGGTGAAGATCTTCTTGTTCGTCGGGAGCGGAATAGGTCCGATCACCCTGGCGCCAGTAGCCTTCACTGTCTCAACGATCTTTGCAGCGGACTTATCCACCAGCATATGGTCGAAAGACTTGAGTTTAATTCTGATTTTTTGGCTCATATTGCAAAGTTAATTAATTATTCGTCAAACGAAGACATTTTGAATCCGCTTTTCTCGATAATATCCTTTGCCATCGCACCAGGAACCTGCTCGTAATGGTCGAAGCTCATGGTGGAAGTTGCACGTCCGGACGACAAGGTCCTGAGGACCGTGACGTAACCGAACTGCTCGGAAAGCGGAACGAATGCCTTGATGATCCTTGCGCCGTAGGCCGTGCTGTCCATATTCACGATCTGGCCGCGACGGCGGTTCAGGTCGCCCACGATGTCGCCCATATATTCCTCGGGAGTAACGACTTCGAGGTTCATTATGGGCTCGAGGATGACGGGGCCGCACTTGGTGGCAGCGTGACGGAAAGCCATACGGGCTGCAAGTTCGAATGAAAGCTGGTCCGAATCCACAGGGTGGTAAGATCCGTCGAGCAGGGTGACCTTGAGGCTCTGAACCTGGTATCCGGCGAGGACACCATTGTTCATTGCAGACTCGAAGCCCTTCTGCACGCAAGGAATGAATTCCTTAGGAACATTGCCTCCCTTGACGGCGCTCTCGAACTGAAGTCCGGTAACGCCCTCATCGGCAGGACCGATTTCAACAATGATATCAGCGAATTTACCGCGGCCGCCGGTCTGCTTCTTGAAGACCTCACGATGCTGGCAGCTCGTGGTAATGGCCTCCTTGTAGTTGACCATAGGTGCGCCCTGGTTGATATCCACGTTGAACTCGCGACGCAGACGGTCGACGATGATGTCCAGGTGGAGCTCACCCATTCCGCTGATGACAGTCTGACCAGTTTCAGCATCGCTCTTGACATTGAAGGTAGGATCCTCCTCTGCCAGTTTGCCAAGGGCAATTCCGAGCTTGTCCAGATCCTGCTGGGTCTTGGGCTCGACTGCTATGCTGATAACGGGGTCCGGGAATTCCATGGTCTCGAGGGCGAGCTTGTGGCTCTCGTCGCAGATGGTATCTCCAGTATGGAGATCCTTGAATCCGACTGCTGCGCAGATGTCGCCGGCCTCCACGAACTCGATAGGGTTCTGGTGGTTGGAGTGCATCTGGTAGAGTCGTGCGACCCTCTCCTTCTTACCGGTACGCGAGTTGATCACGTAAGTACCGGCGTCGAGATGACCGGAATACGCACGGAGATAGGCCAGCCTACCCACATAGGGGTCGGTAGCAATTTTGAACACAAGAGCGCAGAACGGACCCTGGGCGGTAGGCTGCAATGCGACCTCTGCGCCGGTATGGGTGTTCGTGGCCTTCGTGTCGCCCACGTCCCAGGGAGACGGGAGATAACGGACAACCGCATCGAGAAGGAACTGCACGCCCTTATTCTTATAGGAAGAACCGCAGGTTGCAGGAACGATCTTCATAGCGATCGTACCCTTGCGCAGGGCTGCGATGATCTCTTCCTCGGTAAGGGATTCAGGATCCTCGAAATACTTCTCCATCAATGCGTCATCGCAATCGGCCGCAGCCTCGATGAGCTTGTCTCTCCAGATTTCGACCTCTTCCTGCATCTCTGCGGGAATCTCGCGCACCTCATAGTTCACCAGCTCTTCGCTGTTGTTGTAGTAAAGTGCTTTGCGGGAGATAAGGTCTATGATACCGGCGAAAGATTCCTCTGCGCCGATAGGAAGGCTGATAGGTACGGCGGTTGCACCAAGCTTGAGCTTGATGTCCTCGACACAGCCGAGGAAGTCCGCACCTACGCGGTCCATCTTGTTCACGTAAGCGATCTTGGGAACACCGTACTTGTCGGCCTGACGCCATACGGTTTCGCTCTGGGGCTGCACCTTTCCGACTGCGTCGAAAGTTGCGATGGTGCCGTCGAGCACACGAAGCGAACGCTCCACTTCCACGGTGAAGTCAACGTGGCCGGGAGTGTCGATGAGGTTGATCTGGAAGACCTTCCCCATATAGTGCCAGAAAGCCGTGGTAGCAGCGGAAGTGATAGTGATACCCCTTTCCTGCTCCTGGACCATCCAGTCCATGGTGGCGGCTCCATCATGCACCTCACCAATCTTGTGAGTCTTACCTGTGTAGAACAGGATGCGCTCAGAAGTGGTGGTCTTTCCGGCATCGATGTGAGCCATAATGCCGATGTTCCTTGTAAAATGTAGGTCTCTGCCTGCCATTAATTTGCTACTAACTGGTTAAATCCGACTAGAAACGGAAATGTGCGAAGGCCTTGTTGGCCTCTGCCATACGGTGCATATCCTCTTTGCGCTTGAATGCACCACCTTCATTGTTATAACCCGCCATGATTTCTGCGGCGAGTTTCTCTGCCATCGAGTGGCCGGAACGCTTGCGGGCGAATTGTATCATATTCTTCATTGCGAGAGATACCTTACGCTCCGGACGCAACTCTGTCGGCACCTGGAAGTTGGCACCA
>JAILMV010000052.1 GCA_024692185.1 Bacteroidales bacterium
ACCTGCTGGCGTTTGGCATCCAACTGCATCTGATAGGGGAGAGGCTGCCATTTGCATCCTCCGCAGACCCCGAAATGCTTGCAGAAGGGTTCCAGACGCTGGGGAGAAGGCTGCTTCATGGCAGCTATCATCCCTTCCATATAATTCTTCTTTTTCTTGAATACACGTATGTCCACGACGTCTCCGGGGACTGCGAAAGGCACGAATACCACTGCACCTTCGGGGGAATGCGCAATGGCCTTTCCTTCTGCAGCAACCGCCTCAATCGTAACATTCTCCAAAAGGAGATCAACTCTTTTTCTAGCCATCAAATAATTATGTTAATAACCCAGGACCGCTTTCCTCGATGAGAATGCGGCCGCTTCGTCGGCAGTCAGCACCTTGCCGCTGCGTGAGCGCAGGCTCATATTCAGTTCTTTACCGTCGCTTCCCTTGCTGCCATACTCCTTCCATCCCGAAACGGCCGTAGGGCTGGCGGGATTGGGAGAAGGACTGGTATACCAGCCTGCAGATGCGATTACGGGAGCCATGGTACAATTCACGTAAGTCACATTATCGAAATAAGTGCTGCTGCCTCCGGAACGGGCCAGATACATAGTGCCGTCCTTAACTCCGCTGGCTGCCGTCAGCTTGCAGTTCAGGAATACGAATCCCTTGTCCGCCGCTTCCGGCACGCGGGCCTGTACTATAAAGCCCCGGGCATCCGAACGGATCTCGCAATCTTCGAAAAGACAGGCCTTGGGACTGCCCCAGATAAAGTCGCAGCCTCCTGCTACCAAGGAATTATGCACATAGACATAACCCTTGCATTCGAAAGTGTCCTGCAGGGAAATGAGGCTGCAGTTCTCTATGGTGAGCTTGTAATTGCTATTGAAGTAGATAACCTCGGCCTGGCCCTTTTCGTTGCCGAAAGTATTGTGCATCGTGAGGTTCTCGAGAACCAGATTGTCACAACCATCGGCCAATATCATCCCTCGGCCGCCGCTGGTGCCTATCGCAGAGCCCAGGGAAGGCTTGGAAGAGGTTCCTGCACCGGTTCCGCTTTCATAGCTTTCGTTATTAGCGTAGGAAATCAGCACATCCTGGCGGGAATCTCCCTTGAGAGTGAGCTTGTTCTTGTCCCGGATGTAGAGCATTTCGTTGTAAGTGCCCGAGGCTATGTTGATCTGCACGGAATTATCCTTTCCAAGGGAGGTCGAATAGCTGATTGCTCCCTGTACGGTGCAGAAATCCGCGCTGCCGTCCTGGTTAACCGCCAGGACTGAGGTAGAGCCGGGTTTTGCCTTGGTAGTGAAAGTCCACGCGCCCTTGGCAATGCCCTCGTGGCCCTGGACTACGCCGGCATCTACAGTCACATAATACTCCTTCCCGAAATCCAGCACTCCGCTGTGGAGCTTGATTTCAAGGGCCTTTTCACGAATGCGCAGAGGTGTATAATGCACTATGCGCCAGCGACTTCCGCACTTGATTGCATCCAAGGTAGTATTGAATATAGTGGCTTTGTCCACAGTATCCTTGGGAATCATCTGCCCATCTTCCCGTATGCTTACACCGGAAATGTCTTCTAGTTTTATCTCATCTACCTGATTATCGGAAGAATCGAAAACTTTGATGGAGCCCTTTGAGCCCAGTACGGGCGTAGAATCAAGGCTGAGGAGGAGGGGAGCGTCGGTGCAGAGCGCCCCGGGGACGGATGGTGTGTCGGGATCGGCACTGCCACCAAAATCCAAGATCAGCGGTTCGGAATAAGCAGATGCGCCTGCGGAATTGACGGCCCTGACGTAAAACTGGAACAGATGTCCTTCGGAAAGGCCGTCGATAATCACATATGTGCTGTTGGTAGATCCTTGCTTGAATACCTGGGAATTTTCTTCCAGTTTCCAATCATAGGTATCAGCATCCTTCACCTCGTCCCATTGTAGAATTGCAGAGTGGCTGGTCTGGGTCTTGATCCCTACGGAAGATGGCACTGCAGGCAGAGATTTGTCAGCTGCAGCCTCGTCTGTCGAGCTCCCGGAACAAGCACTTAAAATAAAAAAGGGCAAAATGCCCGCGAGGAGTTTTTTCATGGGGGCGAATATAATCAAATTTTACTACATTTGTGAATAATGGTAGCCAACATAATACTGTACATTCTATTTGCTCTGCTCTTCGTGGGCGTAGCCGCCGTCATCATTTTCGACAATGGGGACTCGGGCACCAAACTGGCCTGGCTGCTGGCAATCACCCTGCTTCCTATAGTCGGGATAGTATTGTACCTGATGTTCGGCGTGAACTACAGGAACCACTACTTCTTCCAGCGCAGGCACAAGGCGGCAATAGATAAATTCCACTCCGAATACGATTCCACTATCAAGAAACTGCTTGACTCCGAGCCTCCGACCAATTTGATACGCGAGGATTTCAGACCTCTGGCAAAATTGCTGGGCAGGGTGGAAACCGGGACCAATCTGAGTTCGGGAAATTCCTTCGAAATCATCACTACAGGCCAGCGTAAGCAGGAATTGTTGATGAAGGACATTCGCGAAGCCAAGGAGTCCATCCACCTCGAATACTTCCATTTCGGAAACGACCGAGGGGGGAGGGAAGTCCTGGAATTGCTTGAGGAAAAGGCACGCGAAGGCGTCGAAATACGTTTTCTGAACGAGAACATCGCCAATTTCCCCATCCCTTCGTCGTACTACAACAAGATGCGCAAGTCCGGCATCGAGGTGGAACGCTTTACAAACAGCAAACAGGGCATATTGAGCCTTCCGATGAAGCTGAACTACCGTAACCACCGCAAAGTGGTCGTAATCGACGGGAAAATAGGCTACACGGGGGGAATGAACATCAACAACCACTACTTCTTCCAGTGGAGGGATACCCACCTCCGTATAGAAGGTAATGCCGTGGCCGCGCTCCAGGCCACCTTCCTGGACTCCTGGATGACCTCCGGAGGCACGTTGAAACAGCCTCTGAGCTATTATTTCAAGGTATTTAACGAGCCAGCCGAAGGGCAATTCAAGGACAAACTCATACAGATAGTGCCGGATGAATCCGACTCCAGCTGGCCTCTGCTGCAGATGGGTTATGAGTGGGTGCTGCAGAATGCCAAGGATTACGTGTATATGCAAACGCCTTACTTCGTGCCCCCGGAAAGCTTCCTAATTGCCTTGAAATCAGCGGCTTTGCGCGGCGTTGACGTGCGTATAATGTTCCCGGAGAAGGTAGATACTCCGTTCATGGGAGCGGCCAACAAGGCCTATTATTCGGAGTGTATGGAGGCCGGTGTTAAGATTTACGAGCGAGGCAGGGAATTCATACATTCCAAGACTGTGGTGTGCGACGACTATCTGTCGCAGATTGGCACGGCCAACATCGATATCCGCAGCTTCAACCTGAACCACGAAGTCAACGCATATATCTACGACGAGCAGACAGCTCTGGCCAACAAGGAAATCTTCTTCAAGGACATGGAAATCTCCAAGCGTCTGGATCCCAAGGGCTGGATGATGCGCCGCAAATGGTACGAGATGCTGTTTTCGAGGATTCTCAGGCTATTTGCCGGAATTCTCTAGCATTGTTACACAATTAATATTATGTTAAGTTAAGGCTGTATGATCAATACCCTACTTGTTAATTTGCTCAAATTCCAGGATAAAATCGATCCGGAAAAGTTCAACGTAGATTCCCTTCACGCAAAATCTGAAGAAGCTCTCCATGTTCTCAAGACGACCGAACCTGACGTGCTGTTGCATAATCTGGCTGAACAGGCAATCCAATTCGGAATCAAGGTGCTGGCAGCTCTGGCCATCTATATAATCGGAGGTTTCGTCATCAAATGGATCAAGGCCTTGGTAAATCGCGGATTTGCGCGTAAAAAGGCTGACGCAACCCTTTCATCCTTCGTCAACAGCCTGATAAGCATAGTCTTCTGGATCATACTTATCATAATAATGATTGGCACTCTCGGCATCAATACCACCTCCCTGGCAGCCCTTCTGGCCGCCGGTGGAATGGCCATTGGTATGGCTCTCAGCGGCACCGTACAGAACTTTGCAGGCGGAATAATGCTGCTGGTATTCAAGCCTTTCAAAGCCGGAGATGTCATCGAAGCCCAGGGTTATATGGGCATAGTGACATCCATCAACATTACCAGCACCAAGCTCACCACATTCGACAATAAGGTTATCTATATACCGAACGGAGCCCTATCCAGCGGCAATATCAACAACTATTCCGACCTTCCGCTACGTCGTGTGGACCTTAATGTCAGTGTGGGCTACGGTACCGATATCGACGAGGCTAAAAAGCTGATACTCAATATTATAGCAAAGAACAAGAAGATTCTTGACACCAAAACCGCCGGTGTGCCGGCAGATCCTTTCGTGGCACTTCTAAGCTTGAAAGACAGCTGCTTGGAAATAGTTACCCGATGCTGGGTGAAATCTGAAGATTATTGGGATGTATTCTTCTCTTTGACGGAGAATATCTATAAGGAGCTGCCAAAGAACGGTATATCGTTCCCCTTCCCCCAGATGGACGTCCACATCAAGAATTCTTGATAAGGCTGAGGAATTCGCTCCGCGTACGCGCGGAAGCAAGAAATACTCCGGAGAAAGCCGACGTCGTGGTAACGGCGTTGGTTTTCTGTATCCCCCTCATACTCATGCAGGTGTGCATGGCCTCGATTACCACGGCCACTCCCAGAGGATTAAGGGCTTCCTGTATGCAATCGCGGATCTGCTCCGTAAGGCGTTCCTGGACCTGCAGGCGGCGGGCATAGCACTCCACTACCCTGGCTATCTTGCTGAGACCGGTGATCTTTCCATCGGGGATATATGCCACGTGGGCCTTACCTATGAAAGGCATCATATGGTGTTCGCAAAGGGAATAGAGCTCTATGTCCTTCACCAGCACCATATGCTTGTATTCTTCTTCGAAAATGGCTGAACGGATGATTTCCTGGCCGTTCTCGCCGTAGCCCTTAGTCAGGAACTGCACGGCTTTCGCGACCCGCTCAGGGGTCTTTAAAAGGCCTTCACGGGAAGAGTCCTCCCCTATCAGTGAAAGTATCTCCTTGATGTGGGAAGCAAGCTTCTCGGTCACTTCCGGGTCATACTGCTCGATTTGTTTGTAAGCCATGCTGCGAAGGTACAAAAAAAAGCGGACACCCGTGAGTGTCCGCCATAAATTGTGGCCAGAAGGACTATTTGGCCTTCATGGTAAGTACTATCTCGCTGGTGTACTTGTCGTTGCCGTTCACGATTTCGCCGTTGACGGTAAATACGCAGACGTCAATGTTGTTTTCCTTCTTGAATGAGATATTGCCGTCGGCTGAACCATTGAAGATATAGTTGCCACCGGAGCTAAGCTCATAATGGAAACTGTTGGACTTGATATCCCATGCACCTACGAAAGGATCAGCCTTGGAGAAGTTGATGAAGAAGGTGCCGTTGGAGGTGAAGTTGATATCGACCACGTCATAGTTCTCGAGGACGACATCTTCGGGGATGTTGACCTTCTGCTCTACGAGCCATGCCTTGATTACGGACATCTTGGGGTTGGTGAAGAGCTTGCCGACGCCGGTGGATCCGAGGGAGCCTCCCTTGACGGAGATCTTGAAATCGACGAGAGTCCATGCACGGCAGAGATTCCATTCAGTGGAACCTTCGGAGGGAGTGGTAGACTCGCTGACGGTAGCGGTAACAGTAACCGTGTTGCCAGAATTGGTGGTAACGACCAGCTTGCCATTCTCAATCTTGATGGTGCCGAAACCTTCGATAGTATAAACACCGTTGGAATAGGTGTAGGGTGCTATGATTACACCATTTTCAGAATCAGCCTTGGTCTTCTTGTTCAAGGTAATGACTGCATATCCGGACTCGGTGAATTCAAATTCGGACACTTCCTGACCATCGATGCTGACGGCATTCTGGGAGTCAGTAATGGTTACGGTCTTGGCAGCATCGGCATACTCGGGAGCCTCGAAAGTGGCTTCAGCCTCGTCTTTACCATTGTCCTTGTTGCAGGATACCATTGCAAGAGCAGAGACGGTCGCTACTGCTACAAGCAGAATTTTTGAATAAAGTTTCATATTAGTTTGTAGTAAAAAATTATCTTGATTAAAACAGGCGGATCTGGATTCCAAGACGTACGACAGGCATGAAACCCTTGATGTAAGGAAGCTCGCCGGCAGCGGCTTTGTCGAGGAAATTCTCGACTTTGCCTATCACAGGAGCCTCGAAAGAGTCCTTGTTGTCGAACATTCCGGAAGTGAAATGATGCTGCTGCTCGCCCTTTGAATCATAGCCTACGATGCGGATGCCATCCACCTTCTGAAGACCGAATTCGAGATTCATGCTAAGCCAGCTCCTGATGTTGCAGACGCGGCCCCAGCCGATTCCGAAATAAGGGCGGATGGAAGTAGCAGCGGTCTTGACATCGAGATTGATTATACCATCCTTGTCCGGGGCGATCTCTGCCTTTACGCCGGCAGCATCGTCATTGAACTGGATGAAGAGCGTGGAATAATCATCTTCCTCGGGGAAAGCCTGCTTGAGGGGCTTGCTGATATCGGCAGATGCGCCCAGGTAGTTATCCCCTGACATAAGTCCGTTGAGACCGACGGTAATATGGAAATTGCCTTTCTTGGAAAGATAGAAATCGAGATATGCGCTGAGGTCGGAAGGGATGGTTCCCTTGACAGTTATGTCCTTGAGCTGGACAGTCCTGCCCTGAACCTCATAAGATCCCATGTCGGGAATGGTATAGGAGAGATTGTAGATATTGTCGGGAATACCCACCGAATAGGTTCCACGGACCTGGAAATGACCTCCAAGGGGAACTGCTGCGGTTACTCCGAGACCATCCATCACTCCGCCGGTGACACCGACTCCAAGATGGTTCACAAGGCCGTAGGTTTTCTCCTTCTTGCTCTTCTTCTCTTTGACTACCTTCTCTTTTTTCTCCTTGACCTTCTTTTCCTTCACCTTCTTCTCTTTCACTTTAGGCTCGGAAACGGCCTGAACTTCTTCGACCTCGACCACAGGTTCAGGGGCCACCACGGGTTCGGGAGCTGCTACCGGTTCGGGAGCTGCTACCGGTTCGGCGACCGTCACCGGTTCGACGGTTTCGGGGACAACAACAGTTGTAGGAGGGTTCTGAGGAACATCATATTCCTGGGCTTGGACTGCCGCAGGAATCAACAGCAGACAAGCGGCCACTAGGGCGGATGAAAGTTTCTTCATAACTGATAAAGCGTTGTTTTACTTACATCTAATAGATGCAAAAATAGGAAAAAAACGCGTATAAAAAAGCATAAAGCACTAACATAATGCAAAATACCGACTCGCAAAATGAGAAAAACTCCCTATTGGGAGTCTTCTTTTGCTACAACCGGATTACCGTATATGTGCCAGAATATGTTGCGGAGTTCGTTCTTGTCCAACTTCCTTTCCGCCCTGGACAGCTTATGTTCTGTGTATTCCTTGAACTTCTGCAGATCCTCCGGGGAGTATTTGTCGGCGTATTTGCTGCCGCCTGTCATCAGGTCGTAACCCATGTAGTTGGTTTTCCATAGCTTATAACCCTCGATTATACGCTCGTCCAGTATGCGGCGGATGGCCTGGTAGCGGTCGTTCTTCTCGTACCAGGAAGAACGGGTTATCTCCTCGTCGCTGAGAGGGGCACCAACGTTCAGGTGGATGCCGCCTTTCCACTGGCGTATGCCGGTCAGGATTGAGCGCATATCTTCATCTTCCTTTTTATGATACTCTCCCGTGATCTGCTTGATGAGTATCTCGCGGGCCTTACGGAAGTCGCAGGGCTCATATTCGTAGGATATGGACATAGGGATTATGTTCAGATCCTGGAAATTCTTCTTGAAATCGGCCTCGCCACTCATGTCGAACATCTTCAGCAGGCCCTGTTCGGTGATGTCCAGGCCATTCTTGGTACGCCCTTCCCTTTGGGCGATCCAGACGGAACTCTTGCCGGATACGACCTCGGAACGGATGAACTTGGATAGTATCTGCGAGGAAAGATAGACTTCCCTTGCGGAGATGCCACGGATGACGGTGATCATCCTGTTGGAACGGAGCAAGGCTTCCACCACGCTGTTGGCAAGCAGGTTGCTGCCGACGCAGATTTCGGTGAGGGCCACATTGTTCAGCATCAGCATCCACTGGGTAAGGGCCGGGTCGAGGACTATGTCCCTATGGTTGGAAACGGCCAGGAACTTGCCGCTGCCCTTGACATTCCGCAGATGCTCCACTCCCTCGTAGGTGAAACCGGAGGAAGAACGGCCCAGTATGACGCTGACGGCCTTGGAAACTATCGAATACTGGAAATCATCTACACCCTTGATATTCATCAGCAACTCCTTCATGGTGCTGACCGGGAATTCGGGGAAAATATACTTGCTGATCACGGGCAGGGCCGGATGATGGGCAAGCTTCTGAAGGGCGGCTACCGCTTCTTCGTCGTTATATGGCTGGATATTCTCTAAATCTTCCATAATATCAGTCGTTTCTTCTGAATAATAAGGAACTGTCCCCATAGCTCAGGAACCTGAAGCCGTGTGACAGGGCAAAGTTATAAATAGTTTTCCAATCCCCGCCAACAAAAGCGGAAATCAGAAGTATGAGGGTACTCTCCGGCTGATGGAAGTTGGTTACCATCATATCGACTATGCGGAACTTGAAGCCGGGAACTATGATTATGCGGGTTCCGAGGCGGAAATCCTCCAGGGAATTCTCCTTCATATAATTAATAATGGCATCCAGGGCCTCTTCGGTGGAGATATCATACTCCCTCTCGTAAGGAGCCCACTGGGCAACATCTTCGGGGGTCCCCTTTTCGATTATGGATACTCCCGCGTAATAGAGCGATTCCAAGGTTCGGACGGAGGTGGTGCCCACGGCAATGCACTTGCGGCCGGCATCCCTGAGCTCTTCCAGCAGGGAAAGGCTTATGGAGAAGGGTTCGCGGTGCATGGGATGTTCGGAGACGTGGGAGGTCTTGACAGGGAGGAAAGTCCCGGCTCCTACATGAAGGCATACCGTCTTGGTTTCAATGGATTTGGCCCTAATTGCCTCAAGCACTGCTTCAGTAAAATGCAGGCCTGCCGTAGGGGCTGCAACCGAGCCTCTGAGGTGAGCATAGACGGTCTGATAACGCTCCAGGTCAATGGCCTCGGTGCGACGGTTGAGATAGGGAGGAATGGGCACCTGGCCACATTCTTCCAGCACTCGGGAGAAGGGCTCGCCCCCCTTCCAGCTGAACTCTACCACGCCTGTCTGCCCTTCGCGGGAGATCAGGGCGGCGCTGAGCCCCATCTTTGCCAGAGGAGAATCCTCGGGGCATTCATAATGTAGGATATCGTCCTTCCAGCGCTTTGAATTGCCGATTACGCACTTCCAACGGCAAGATGCCGTGCTGGCGAAATTGGTATTGTACTCTGCAGGAGACACAGGTTCCAGGCAGAAAATTTCGATATGAGCTCCGCTATCCCTTTTGAAATGCATACGCGCAGGTACGACCTTGGTGTCATTGAAGACCATCAGGGCGCCTTCCGGGAGAAAATCTGGGAGATATCTGAAGACGGACTCGCTGGGAACACCGTCTTTATAGACCAGTAATTTGGATGCATCCCGCTGCGGGAGGGGATACTTGGCTATGCGGTCCTCCGTAAGAGGATAATTGTAATCTTCGATTCTGATATCAGGTATCATGCTGCAAATATAGTCATTTATTTCTGCTTGTTCTTGTGTACAAAAGTGACGGCAAAATACTGTATAAATATGTAAACAAAAGCAAATCCAATGTTTACAATTTATTAATTTACAATTGTATTTAACAAAAATATACAGGTTAACCCAAATAATATATAAGAAAATTTTATGGCTGGAATTTTATTTCATAATATGCTTATTATCAGCTATTTATATATTTTAGTTTAAATCTTTCAGTTAGATAAGTTCAAAAACATAGGGTAATTTCGGTAAAGAGAGCAGTAAAATAGGTTGATTTTCACTTATATTTACCTAAAACCCAGGAAAATAAATACTTTAATTTAAAGAATAACTTTGGCATTTTATCCCTTCTCCCCTATTCACTTTTCTTATCGTTTACATAAATTAACACTTGTTTTCTGAAAAAATATTCTTACATTTGTAAAAATCATGTTTGCAAAATGAACACCAGGCTTCAACAGTTTTTGAGCGCGGAGAACATCACTCAATCGCAGTTCGCCGACAACATCGGAGTAGCCCGCGCCAGCATCTCTCATATTCTGGCCGGAAGGAACAAACCGGGCTTCGATTTCATAGAAAGTCTGGCCAGGCACTACCCTACCCTTAACATCGATTGGTTCATAACCGGCAATGGCAAGATGTACAAATCGGCCTCCGAGCCTGCTCCAGTGGCGGTTCCGGCTGCAACTAAACCAGCTGAGCCCGAGGATATACTCTTCCCTTTCCCGGACGAAAACATCGAAAGGAACACTTCAAGAAAACAAGTGCAAAACACTGCAAATAAGAAAGTTATATCTAAGATTACCGTATTTTTCACCGACGGTACCTTCGAGGACTATACCAATAATTGATAATAATTGGTAACTTTGACCTCTATGAATAAGGTCAATGCATCCATCTGCACGATCGGCGACGAAATCCTAATCGGCCAGATCGTCGATACCAACTCCTCCATGATTTCCCGCGCCCTGGGCGAAATAGGCGTCAGGACATCTCAGATGGTCTCCCTTGCCGACAATCGCAAGGAGATTATCGAAATCTTGTCCAATCAACTGAAAAACAACGAGATAGTAATATCTACCGGCGGCCTGGGACCCACCAAGGACGACATTACCAAGGATGCTCTGGCCGAACTTTCCGGGAGCCATTCCTATATAAAGAATGAAGCTCAGGAGGCAATTGTGCACGATATCCTTCATGCCAGGGGTCTGGATGTCCTGGACATCAACCTGCGCCAGGCCATGGTCCCCGACAGCTGCGAGGTGATCCTGAACCATAGGGGAACCGCTCCTATAATGGTGTTCCGCTTCCCTGCTTCGAAATTCGGCCATCCTGCCGCCCTCTATGCCATGCCCGGAGTCCCCTTCGAGACCGAAGCTGCCCTGGGAGACGTAATCAATAACATAAAGGAACACTTTAAGTTAGACGGAATATATCACAAAACCATAATGACTTACGGACTTGCAGAGTCCGCCCTGTCCGAGCTGATAGCCCCCTGGGAAGATGCCCTGCCCTCCGATGTGCACCTGGCATACCTCCCCAACCCCCTCACGGGCGTGCGCCTGCGCCTTTCCGTATATGGTGCGGACGGGAATGCCGAAAACCGCGTAAACGAGCTATTTGAGGCCCTTAAGCCCCTTCTCGGGGATAATCTCTACTCCGATGCCGACGACACCCTGGAGGCCGTGTTGGGCCGCCTTCTCAGGGCCAAGGGCGAAAGCCTCAGCGTTGCCGAGTCTTGCACCGGCGGGGAGATCGCCCACCTTATCACGACGGTCCCCGGATCCTCCGATTACTTCCTTGGATCCGTCACTTCCTACTCCCCCGAAATAAAGAAAAAAGTACTCGGAGTAGATGCCGGAACCATAGAAGAAAAAGGGATAGTAAGCAGTGAGGTCGCGGCCGAAATGGCCGAGGGTGTAAGGCGTCTTACCGGCAGCACTTACTCCCTCTCCACCACCGGTTGGGCGGACAGTTACGGCGACGAGCACGAGCCTGCCGGAACGGTCTGGGTCGGAGTGTCCGGACCCCGCGGAACAGAGACCAGGCGCTTCCGTTACAAGGGCGACAGAAAGCGCAATATCGAGCGCTTTGCAGCCTCTGCTATCGACTTTTTACGCCGTTACATTATTAAATAGATAAATCATTGATTTATAGATAAAGCAACAACCTTGTTAATTAGTATAACAAGGTTGTTACTTTTACAATAATCAATTATAAACGATTCTTATCTTTGAGCCGATATCATGCGTAGAAGGTTCTCAGAGGCCATTTTGGCCACATCGGCAGTGCTGAACCCATGCTTTTGTAAACCGGCAAGCAAAAGAGGGAGATTTTCTATGCTTTCGAGCCCTTTTGCAGTGTGATTTATACCCTCGTAATCGGTCCCGAAACCTACTCCTTCCACCCCCGCTACAGCGACTGCATGCTCCATATGATCGAGTACTTTTTCCATCTCCGGCATGGCTCTTCCGTCGGGATTGTCATCGTCGAAATCGGCATAATCATCGGAGAGGAAACAGGGGTAAATGCTCATGCATACCACCCCTCCTCCGGAGCTTATCCGGGCTATCAGATCGTCGGGAAGATTGCGCTTATGGGAGCAAAGTTCCGAGCAGCATCCGTGGGTATAAGCTATGGGTTTCACCGAGAGATCCAGTACGTCCCTCACCGTGTCGTTGGAAGTATGGGCAACGTCGATCACCATCCCCAGGGAGTTCATCTCCCCTACCAGCTTCCGGCCCAGAGGGCTGAGTCCTCCCCAGCGTCCCTTGCCTGTGCAGGAATCGCAGATGTCGTTGTCTTCGCTGTGGCAGAGGGTCACATAGCGCACGCCCTCGGAATATAGCTCTTGCAGGACTCCTTCGCGCCCCAGCAGGGCGGAACCGTTCTCCAGCCCCAAGAATATGGATGCAAGGCCCTTGGAGGCATTTGCAAGCATGCTTTCCCTATCTACGGCAAAAGCCACCTTGTCGGAATTGGCCGCCACCTGGCGCTTGAGTTCCTCCAACTGGGCAAAAGCATAGGCCGTAGCTTCCTCGTTGGACAGACGGGCAGGTATGTACAAGGCGAAGAAGGATCCGCTAATGCCGCCCCTCAGCATCTTTGGGAAATCGACCTGAACACCGGGAGTATCCTTCCCGAAATCCCGTCCCCTATACATTTGCGTGGGAGCATCACAATGAGCATCAACTATATACATAGCTTTATCTAATCTAAAAGTTCACCCCACTCCTCGGTCTTTGCATCCAATTCGCGCTTGCATTCAAGGTAGTCGCGCGTAAGTTCCATTATGTCGTCTCCCTCCTTGGGAGATGAAAGCACGGCCTCGATTTCCTTCATCCGGGCTTCCAGCTTCTCTATCTCCTTCTCCAGGAAAGAGACGCGGTTCCTCTTCTTCTTCTCCTCCTTGCTCCTCGCCTTCATCTCTTCATAAGAGACAGGCGCAGGGGCATCAGGGACAGTAGTCGCTTCTTCCGCCCGTCCGCTTGCGCGGACCCCTCCCGTCTGCGACGGGTCCCTCCCGTTACAGCCACGGGGGGCTATGGCTCCAGAAGTGACTCTGTCCCTGCTGTCATCACGACTGCGTTCCAATTCCTGCAGGGATTCCAGGCGGCGTTTGGCGAGGAAGTCGGAGACGCCTCCGAGGAACTCGCGTACATGCCCGTCCCTGAACTCATAGACCTTATCTACAAGTCCGTCCAGGAAGTCACGGTCGTGAGAAACTATCAGCAAAGTGCCGTCGTAGGCCTTCAGGGCCTGCTTGAGTATATCCTTGGACTTGATGTCCATATGGTTCGTAGGTTCGTCGAGAGCCAGCAGATTATGGCTCTGAAGCATCAGCTTGGCCATCCCGAGGCGGGCCCTTTCGCCGCCGCTCAGCACGGAGACGCGCTTGTCGATATCTTCCCCGCGGAACAGGAACTGGGCCAGGATGTCGCGCAGCTTGGTGCGGATATCCCCCACTGCAATGCGGTCCAGGGTGCTGAAGACGGTCTGACTCTTGTCCAGCACGTCCTCCTGATTCTGGGCAAAGTAGCCGCAGTCCACGTTGTGGCCGGGCCGGGATTCGCCGCTGATGGGATCCAGTTCGCCGACTATCACCCTCATCATCGTGGTCTTTCCCTCGCCGTTACGCCCCACGAAAGCCACCTTCTCTCCCCTCTTTATCTCTATGTCCGCATGGCGGAAAACCACCTTCTGTGGGTATCCCACGGTAAGATCCGAGCATTTATAGACCACATCTCCCGACCTGGGGGCCGGCGGAAACTTGACCGTGAGGGTGGCATTGTCGGTCTCGTCTATCTCTATCCTCTCCAGCTTCTCGAGGGCCTTGATACGGCTCTGTACCTGGTTGGATTTGGTAGGTTTGTAGCGGAAGGCACGGATGAACTCCTCGGTCTTCTCTATCATCCGCTGCTGATTCTCGTAGGCTGCGGTCTGCTGTGCAATGCGCTCGGCACGCAGCTGGGTATATTGGGTATAGGGAACCTTGTAATCGTAGATGCTCCCCAGCATCAACTCCACCGTGCGGTGAGTGACGGTATCCAGGAACTTACGGTCGTGGGAGACCAGCATAACCGCCCCGCTATAATCCTTAAGATAGGATTCCAGCCATTCTATGGACTCGATGTCCAGATGGTTGGTAGGCTCGTCGAGCAGCAGCAGGTCCGGATGCTGGAGGAGGATCTTGGCAAGCTCTATGCGCATGTTCCAGCCCTGGCTGAAGGTTTCGGTAGGCCGGTCGAGTTCCGAGGAGAGGAAACCCAGGCCCAGCAGAGTCCTTTCGGCCTGCACCTTGGGAGGTTCGGAATGGAATACGGCAAGATGGTCGTTCAGCTCGTTCAGGCGCTCTATCAGACGCGCATAAGCATCTGATTCATAGTCGGTCCTGGATTCCAGCTCACGTGTTATTTCAGCCACTTCCCTCTCGGCCGCATTGCTCTGGGCGAAGGCCGTCATGGTCTCTTCGATGACGCTGCGGCCGCGATGGTGCTCCATTATCTGGGGCAGATAGCCTATGGTAACGTGCTGAGGTTTGTCGACGCTGCCTGAGGTAGGGTTCATCTCCCCGCAGAGTATCTTCATCAGGGTACTCTTTCCTGCGCCATTCTTCCCCACCAGCCCTATCTTGTCGGACTCGGTGATGTGGAAGTTGATGCGCGAGAAGAGTTCCCAGCTGCCGAAACTAACGGTGAGATTGTTGATGGAAATCATTTGTCATATTTTTCCATCAACTGGCGGAAATGCTCCGGGCAAGCCATTATACGGCCGGTATTGCTATTCAGGAAACCCAGGGTAACCGTGCCGTCGGCGCAGAGGACCCCGTCCTGATTATAAACAGCTTGCTTTACCACTAGCTTTGCCATAGGGATGCTCTCTATCTGGGCCGTGACCCTGAGGACGTCCCCTATCTTGGCAGAGGCGTGATACTTGACCTGTACGCCCACCACGGGGAAAACTATTCCATCTTCCTGGCATTTCTCGATGCCATAGCCCCAGGAGGCAATCATCTCGTCCCTGGCGCACTCGAAATAACGGATATAGTTGCTATGATGCACGATTCCCATGGGATCGGCCTCATAGTAGCGGACGGGTATGCGGGTTTCGAAAGATATCATTATCAGAGGGATTTCAAAGAGTTTTCAAGGGCCTCGATACGCTGGAGGGCATCTGCCTCCTTCTTACGTTCGGCGGCGATGACTGCCTCGGGAGCGTGTGCCACGAAACCTTCATTGGAAAGCTTCCTGCGCACGGATTCGAGGAATTTCTTCTGATGCTCGAGGTCGGCGAGCAGTTTCTCGCGCTCCTCCTCCACGTTCACGAAACCGGAGAGAGGCACGCTCATATTCACCGTACCCACGATGAAGGACACTGCGGTACCTTCGGCTGCGCCTTCCTTGATGCTTACGTTGGCAAGCTTGGAAAGGACGGGATAGAGCTCCTGCAGGCTGTCGTCCGCAATATGGAGGTCCAGGCTCTGCTTAGGGGCTATGTTCTTCTGCGCGCGTATGGAACGGACGTTCACGACCGCATCCTGCATAAGGGCGAACTTGGCAAGGAAATCAGCATTGAAAGGCCCTGCGACGGGGGTACGCTGATACATTATGGTCTCGCCGGGATTGCGCTCTTCCATGGCCTGCCAGAGCTCTTCCGTGATGAAAGGCATGACAGGATGGATGAGTTTGATGAGCTTGTCGAAGAAGCTCACGGTAGCCTCGTAGGTAATACCATCGACGGCGCCGCCGAAAGCGGGTTTCACCATCTCCAGATACCAGCTGCAGAAGTCGTCCCAGAAGAGTTTGTAGATGGCCATCAGGGCATCGGAGATGCGGAACTTGCTGTAGTGGTCCTCAACCTCCTTGATGGTACGGCTGAGGAGGTTGTCGAACCATTTCACAGCCTCGAGGGCGTAGGAAGGCTGTTCGGCCTTGGTATCCACGCTCCAGCCGCTGATCAGCCTCCAGGCGTTCCATATCTTTCCGCAGAAATTGCGGCCCTGCTCCACCTGAGATTCATCGTAGAAGATGTCATTTCCGGCCGATGAGCAAAGCAGCATACCGATTCGGACGGCATCTGCGCCATATTTCGCAATAAGATCGAGGGGATCCGGACTGTTGCCCAGGGTCTTGCTCATCTTGCGTCCAAGCTTGTCGCGCACGATTCCGGTAAGATAGACATTGCGGAAAGGCACGTCGTCCATGAACTCGTTGCCTGCCATAATCATACGGGCCACCCAGAAGAAAAGGATGTCCGGACCGGTCACGAGGTCGTTGGTGGGATAGTAGTAGCCGAGGTCCCTGTTGGGCTTGTGCTCCGGATGTCCGGGGCGCTCGGTGTCGAATACGCTGATAGGCCAGAGCCAGCTGCTGAACCAGGTGTCGAGCACGTCTTCATCCTGGCGCAGGTCGGCAGCGGTATATGCGGGATTGATGGCCTGGGCGGCCTTCAGGGCCTCCTCGGGAGTAGCTTCAACCACGATCTGGCCATCGGGCAGATAGTATGCAGGGATCTGCTGGCCCCACCAGAGCTGGCGGGAGATGCACCAGTCGCGCACGTTCTCCATCCAGTGACGGTAGGTATTGCGATATTTGTCCGGAATTAGCTTCACTGCCCCGCTCTCCACTGAATCCAGGGCTTTCGCGGCCAGTCCTTCCATCTTCAGGAACCACTGTGCGGAAAGCTTGGGCTCGATTACGGCGTTGGTACGCTCGGAGTAGCCCACGGGAGAGGTATATTCCTCGACTTTGACGAGATTGCCGGATTCTTCCAGCATCTTCACTATATTCTTCCTGGCCTCGAAACGGTCCTGGCCTACCAGGATCTGGGCCTGCTCGTTCAGACGGCCGTGGTCGTCGATGATGTCCATCACCGGCAGATTGTGGCGCAGTCCGATCTCATAGTCGTGAGCATCGTGGGCAGGGGTAACCTTGAGGCAGCCTGTACCGAAGTCCATCTCCACATAATCATCTTCGATAACGGGTATCTCCCTGTTGATCAGAGGGATGAGCACCTTCTTGCCATGCAGCCAGAAATGCCTCTCGTCCTTGGGATTGACGCAGATGGCGGCATCGGCCATGATGGTCTCGGGGCGGGTGGTGGCAATTACCAGGAACTTGTCGGTAGGATTGCCCTGGCCGTCGGAGACATAGTATTTCAGATGATAGAAATGACTCTTGGTGTCGCGGTGGATGACCTCCTCGTCGCTGACGGCGGTAAGGCCTTCCGGATCCCAGTTGACCATACGCACTCCCCTGTAGATCAGGCCCTTCTTGTAGAAGTACACGAAGGTATTGATCACGGCCTCGGAGAGATCGGGATCCATGGTGAACTTGGTGCGGTCCCAGTCGCAGGAGGCACCCAGCTTGCGAAGCTGCTGGAGGATGATTCCTCCGTGCTCTTCCTTCCACTCCCAGGCATACTTGAGGAATTCCTCGCGGGTTATGTCCTCCTTGGAGATGCCCATGCCCTTAAGCTTGGCCACCACCTTGCTCTCGGTTGCAATGGAGGCGTGGTCGGTGCCGGGCACCCAGCAGGCATTCTTGCCGTCCATGCGGGCCTTGCGGACCAGCACGTCGTTCAGGGTGTTGTTGAGCACGTGGCCCATGTGGAGGATACCCGTAACGTTCGGCGGGGGTATCACCACGGTATAAGGTTCACGGGAGTCCGGTTCAGAATGGAAGCAGCGGTTCTTTATCCAATACTCATACCACTTGTCTTCCACCTCTGCGGGGTTGTATTTCGCGTTAAGTTCCATCTTTTGACTATTTTAGCCTGCAAATTTAATCAATTCCTCGTAAACTTTATGTACGGGGAAGCCCATAACATTATAAAAAGAGCCATCTATTCCGGTGATGGCGGCGTAGCCTATCCATTCCTGTATTCCGTAGGCCCCAGCCTTGTCGTAGGGCCGGAAAGTATCGACATAATAATCGATTTCGCTGTCCAGCAGCTCCCTGAAATGAACCAGGGTCGAGTCGGTGACCGTTTCGCTGCGCCTGCAGTCCCTGACAGTTACCGCGCTGATGACCTCGTGGGTGCGCCCGGAAAGGGTCCTGAGCATCTGCACGGCCTCTTCGCGGGAGTGCGGCTTGCCCATTATCAGGCCATCCAGCAGCACCATGGTGTCGGAGGTTATTAGAATCTCGTCCGGCTCCAGTTCGCGGTGGAAACCCCTGGACTTGCCTTCCGACATCATGGCCGGAACCTGGGCATGAGGAGTCGCCGGGTCGAAGCTCTCTTCGAAGTTGTTGGCCGTATCTACCGTAAACTCGATATTCAAACCCGCCAGCAATTCCCTTCTTCTAGGTGAATTGCTGGCGAGAATGACTTTCTTTCCCTTCAGGTCCATATCCTAAAACAATTTCTCGTAATCGTCATCTTCGAAATACCACTTCCGCTGGGCCCTGAGCACGTTTTCTATAACCTCACGCACACAACCCTTCCCTCCAGGCTCTTCGCACAGATAATCTGCTGCCCTCTGGGCATCTTCCGAAGCATCTGCGGGCACGGCGCCTATTCCGGCGGCCTTGATTACCGGCAGATCCGGCACGTCATCACCTATAAACAGCACCTCGGAAGGCTTCAGAGCATGCCTTTCGCAGAATTCATTGAAATCGTGAATCTTGCCGCGGCATCCCATGTGGATATCCTCGGCTTGCACTCCGCAAGTGGTGAAACGATTGCGCACGCCCTCGGTATCACCTCCGGTGAATACACCTATATAAAAACCCTTGAGCAGGGCCACCCTGATGCCGAAACTGTCCTTGGCATTGAATACCCGGACCATTTCATGGTTGTCGAAGGCAAGCAGGCTGCCGTCGGTGAGCACGCCATCCACGTCCATCGTGATGGCCTTTATCTCTTTCCAGTTACTCATTATGACTTGGCTCCCCCGTTAGGCATCATGTCGGCCAGATTGAAGGTAGCGCCCTTGGGTGCTCCATCCAGCATGATAGTACCGAACTGGGCCTCGTATTTGCCAACATTCTCGGCAAGGGCATTGAGCAGACGCTTGGTATGCTCGGGGCTCATTACGATACGATTATTGATCTTGGGGCCGGGAAGGCCGGGGAGAGAACTTGCGAAATCTATCACGAACTCGCTTCTTGAGTGGGAAATTATAGCAAGATTGGCATATGAGCCGCCCGCGATCTGAGGGTCGAGATTGAGGCTCATCTTGTTTTCTTTGTTGTCGTCCATAGCTTGTATTCTTTTTACGATGCGAAGATACATAAAAAAAATGAGCTGTGACCCTCACGGGCAACAACTCATCTAACCACATAATTAATAACACTAAAACTAATAACCAATAGGCTGAAGGATCAGAACGACCACTTACTCAACCCGAATGCAAAGGTACTACTTATTTTTGATTTTGCAAATATTTTTTAAAAAATTTTGAAAAAAATTTAAAATCTCTCCATCATCTTATTTC
>JAILMV010000140.1 GCA_024692185.1 Bacteroidales bacterium
AACGTGAACAAGCTGCGCGGTTCGCGCTTCGATTTCGAAGGGCGCCTCGGCAACCATTGGTACGGCAAAGGCAAATACTCTTTTACCGCGCCCATGCTCCCTACTTTCAATCTGGAAGGAAAGCTGGGCTTTACCAATGCCAACATCCGCAAGGACCATTACAATTACAAGACCGGCTTCCGCACTTCCAGCCTGGATGCTTATTTTTCCGGGATGCGACTGGAAAACTTCGACTTCCGTGTCGGTTACAAATACGAAAAATACAGGGTAGAGTCCTGGCTGACCGATTCCGGAGACTCAGTGCCCTGGAACCAGATGCAGCTGCAAAGCAAGGGCTTCAGCTCCATCTATTTCAATATGCGCCACTACACTCTGGACGATCTGTACTTCCCGAGCCGTGGCCTGAACGTAGGAGTGGATTTCCAGTATCTTCCCTGGAACGGACGGACCAAGATGATGAGTCTGGACCTGCGTACCGTGTTCCCCCTGAATTCCTGGCTGTCCTTCCTGCCTGAATTCTACTTCCGTTCCGTGATCGATGCCGCACAGGACAATTTCTTCTATGCCAATTTCGTGGGAGGCACTTTCCGAGGCAGATATTTCGACAGTCAGATGCCTTTCGTCGGCTTCAACCTGATGGTTCCGGCCGAGAATTTTGCCATGGTGCTGAACCTGGACCTCAGGGCCAGGGTGGCCAAGAACTTTTATACCAGCCTGATGGCCGGATACTTTACCGACGATCCCGCTCTCCCGACATCCTTCCACCAGCTCGCCCCGACTTATTACGGAGGAGCCCTGGAGCTTGCCTACGATTCATTAATCGGCCCCGTAAGGGCCCGTGTGCAATGGTCCGATTTCCGCGGATGGAGCGGATATGTGGGCATAGGTTTCGATTTCTGAACCATGAACGAAGTCCTGGATAAACTCGAGGCCCTCTGCGCCAAGCGCGAATACTGCGTGTCGGATATACGCCGTAAGGCTATAGAACGCCTGGATGGCGACCGCCGGAAAGCGGAGGAACTGGTTCAGTCCCTGATAGAAAACAAGTTCGTGGACGATGCCCGCTATGCCTCGGCCTTTGCCCGCGAAAAGTCCGGTCTGCAGGGCTGGGGGCCAATCAAGATCCGCTTCCAGTTGCGCGCAAAAGGCATTTCCGACAGCATCATCAGCGAGGCCTTGGAGGAAGTTGATCCGCTCAAGGCCCAGGCCCGTCTGGAGAAGCTTCTCGAGAATAAATGGCGCAGCCTCTCGGACGACCCTCAGGGCCGCCTGAAACTAATCAAATTCGCGCTTTCGCGGGGCTATGAATACGAAGAAACCGAGCCGCTGATAAAGCGGATAACGGCCCGTTAGGCTATCTGTGGTTTGCCGGGGCGGGAAGGCCTCTCCTCGTCGAGGGATTTCTGCTCGGGCATCTTGTTCTCCTGCATCTTCTTCCAAGCCTGGCGGTGCTCCCATATATCTATGGCAGCGAAGATTGCCGCGCGCATCGAGCGGGGGTCCGCTTCGTCGCGTCCGGCCAGCTCGAAGGCTGTGCCGTGGTCGGGAGATGTACGCACTACGGGAAGGCCTGCGGTGTAGTTCACGCCGTCCTCGAAGGCAATGGCCTTGAAAGGAGCGAGGCCCTGGTCGTGGTACATGGCGAGGGTGGCGTCGAACTGCTCATAATGACCCATTCCGAAATATCCGTCGGGGGAGAAGGGGCCGAAGGCCATTATACCTTCTTCCGTAGCCTTGCGGATGGCGGGGATGATAATCTTCTGCTCTTCGGTGCCGAGCAGACCGCTGTCCCCGCTGTGAGGGTTGAGGCTGAGAACTCCGATCCTGGGATTGCCTATGCCGAAGTCCTGCTCCAGCGACTGCTTCATCAGGCGCAGCTTGCTGACTATCTTTTCCTCGGTTATGGAGTTGGGGACGTCCTTGAGGGGGATGTGGCCGGTGACTACGCCCACTTTCAGGCGCTCGCTGATCATCAGCATGGTCACGTCCTTCACCCCGAATGCTTCCTGCAGGAACTCGGTATGGCCGGGGAAGCCGAAGCCCTCGGCAACGATAGCTTTCTTGTTGATGGGGCCGGTCACCAGCACGTCGATCTTGCCGGCCTTGAGGTCGCGGACTGCCCAGTCGAGGGCTGTGATTGCGGCCTTGGCGGAATCTGCGGTGGCTCCGCCCGGTTCGGCGAAAACATTATCCGGCAGGCAGCCGACTATGTTGACGCGCTTCTCGTGGGCATCTGCCGCGGAAGAGATGGCATTGGTGTCCATCTGCTCGATTTCGGGGATGGATTTGCGGTAGAAGCTGAAAATCTTGCTCGACCCATAGACCACGGGGGTGAGCATATCGAGGATGCGGGGGTCGCTCAGCGCCTTGATTATTACTTCATAACCAATTCCATTGCTGTCGCCCTGGGTGATACCCACTACAAGTTTGCGTTTCATATATCTAATTTATTATCTTCGTCGTTAACATAGCCCTCGTCCTGGGGAAGCCCGCTCTGGCCGTAGGCCGCCACCGCAAGCCGGTCGCAGCGCTCGTTCTCGGGATGCCCCGCATGGCCTTTCAGCCAATGGAAGCGGACATTGTGCTTGCGGTAGAGAGGGAGGAAGCGCAGCCAGAGGTCCTGGTTCTTCTTTTTCTTGAAACCGGAGGCCAGCCATTTGTCCAGCCATTTTTCCTCGACGGCCTTCACCACGTATGAAGAATCGCTCCATACTTCCACCTCGGCCTTGTCCCATTTGATGGCCTCCAGACCCATTATCACAGCCAACAGTTCCATACGGTTGTTGGTAGTGCGCGCGAATCCGCCGGAAAGCTCTTTACGGAGATTCCCGCAGATCAGCACTGCGCCCCAACCGCCGGGGCCGGGATTTCCGCTGGCCGCACCGTCGGTGTAGAGGTATATGGTCTGATTTCGTGCCATTTTCAACAAAAATAACTATTTTTGTAAGATTATGAATGATAAAAAGCTCAATATTCTCGTAACAGGTGCCAACGGACAGCTCGGAAGATGCCTCCGCGACGAGAGCGTCGGCAGCCGCAACCGCTTCATCTTTACCGATGTCAGCGAACTGCCCGGTCTCGAAACGACATACCTGGATATCTGCAATGCCGATGCCCTCGACATTGTTGCAGATTCCGAGAATGTGGATGTGATTATCAACTGCGCAGGCTATACCAATGTGGACAAGGCTGAAGATGAAACCCATCTCGCTGAACTGCTGAATCACGTCGCGGCCTCCAATCTGGCCGCTACCGCCCGCCGCAGGGGAGCTTTGCTCATCCATATCTCTACCGACTATATCTTCGGAGGCGATGCCTGCGCCCCTATACGCGAGGATGCAGCTCCTGCTCCACTGGGAGTGTACGGAGCCACCAAACTCGCAGGGGAGGATGCCGTCCGCTGTTCGGCCTGCCGCCATATAATTATCCGTACCGCCTGGATGTATTCCAAGTACGGGAAGAATTTCATGAAGACCATGCTGAGTCTCAGCGCTTCCCACGAAAACTTGAAGGTGGTTTGCGACCAGATAGGCACTCCTACCTATGCTCCCGACCTGGCAAAGTTCATAGTCGGCGTGATAGACGGCGGAAAGATGGAGCATACCGGCACCTACCATTACACAGGAGAGGGCGTATGCAGCTGGTATGACTTCGCATATGCCATAGTCAGACGGACCGGCAACAAGTGCAAGGTCAATCCCTGCCGGACCGAAGATTATCCCACCAGGGCCCGCCGCCCCCACTATTCGGTGCTGGACAAGAGCCTGGTGAAGTCCGTTTTCGGAATAGAGCTCCCGCATTGGAGCGAATCGTTGGACCATTGTTTCCAAGAATTGAAAAATGACAATTGAGCACACTTCCATACCTGATGTCGTGATACTGCATCCTCGCGTTTTCGAAGATGCAAGGGGCTATTTCTTCGAATCTTTCAACGAGAAGGAATTCGCATCCCAGCTGTATCCCGTGCATTTCGTGCAGGACAATGAAAGCAAGTCTTCCTACGGCGTAGTCCGCGGCCTGCACTTTCAGAAAGGGAAGTCCGTGCAAGCTAAGTTGGTACGTGTAATAAAAGGAGAAGTTCTCGATGTCGCAGTCGATATCCGCGTAGGCAGCCCCACTTTCGGAAAGTGGGTGGCTGTGCTGCTGTCGGAGCATAATGCTTCGCAGCTGTTCATCCCCCGCGGTTTCGCTCACGGCTTCTGCGTGCGCAGTGCCGAAGCGGTCTTCCAGTACAAATGCGACCGTTTCTATGATCCTTCGTCCGAGGGCGCCATTGCCTGGGACGATCCCGATCTGGGCATCGACTGGGGAATCCCTGCAGAGGAAGTCCTGCTGTCCGAAAAGGACAAGAAGCACCGTATGCTGAAGGATATCCCGGCAGAGGAACTCTTCGACTATGGAAAAAACTTATGAAGAAAGTAGCAATCCAAGGTTATTCCGGCTGTTTCCATGAAGAGGCCGCAAGGCAATTCTATGCAGCTGTCGCAGAGGGGCCGCTCCAGATAGTGGAGTGCGACACCTTCGACGGCCTGTACTCTTCCATGGCCTCCAAGAAGGCGGACGCTGCCGTAATGGCCATAGAGAATACGGTTTCCGGCGGACTCATCCCCAACTTCGACCTGCTGCGCAAGAATCCCCAGCGCATCAAGGGAGAGGTTTTCCTGCGCATCGAGCAGAACCTGATGGCCCTTCCCGGACAGAAGATTGAGGACATAAAGGAAGTCCGCACCCACTATATGGCAATAAACCAGACCCGCGAGTTCTTCAGCTCCTGGCCGGGAATCCGCCTTGTGGAGTCGGAAGATACCGCCAAATCGGCGGCCCGTATTGCCGAAGAAGGCACCATGGGCGTAGGCGCAGTGGCCTCCAAGCTGGCCGCAAAACTCTACGGCCTCGAAATCCTGGCCCCCGGCATCGAGACATACAAGCAGAATTTCACCCGTTTCCTGATAATGGACGACGGCCTTTCGGTTCCGGAAGAGAACATCGACAAGGCCTCCCTTTGCTTCACCCTGCCTCATACTCCGGGATCCCTGGCGCACATCCTCACCATACTCTCGTTCTACGAGATGAACCTTACCCGTATCCAGTCCCTGCCCATCCCCGGCAAGGAATGGCAGTACTTCTTCTACGCCGACATCAAGTTCGGTTCCTACGAGAGATACCAGCAGGCCCTTGCCGCAGTGAGGCCCCTCATCGATGAATTCCAAATATTAGGAGAATATAAATCCGCCCTATGATCATACCAGCAGCCCGACGTACCGAGAGCGTCAAAGAGTACTATTTCTCGAAGAAAAACCGTCAAATCGCAGAAATGAACGCCGATGGCAGGACCGAGCCCATCATCAACCTTGGCATAGGTTCTCCTGACGGGCGTCCTCCGCAGGCCGCAATCGACGAGCTCTGCTCCACTGCAGTACTCGACGGTGTGCACGCCTATCAGAGCTATACCGGCATCCCCGAGCTCCGCAAGGCCTTCGCAGGATGGTATGACCGCTGGTACGGAGTCAAACTGGATCCCGCCAAGGAAATCCAGCCTCTGACCGGTTCCAAGGAGGGAATCCTGATTACTTCGATGGCCTTCCTGAACAAGGGCGACAAGGTCCTGGTTCCGGATCCCGGATATCCTACCTACAGTTCCGCAGCCCGCCTCTGCGAAGCGGAGATAGTCTATTACGACCTGGTGGAATCCCGCGGCTGGCAGCCCGACCTCGAGGCCCTGGAAGCCTCCGACCTCAGCGGCGTGAAGATGATGTGGACCAACTATCCCAACATGCCCACCGGGGCTCCCGCCGACCCCGCTCTCTACGAGAAGCTGGTGGACTTCGGGCGCAGGCACGGGATAATGATATGCAACGACAATCCCTATAGTTTCATACTGACCGAGAATCACTATTCCATACTTTCCGTTCCCGGAGCAAAGGACTGCTGCCTGGAACTCAACTCGCTCAGCAAGGCTCACAACATGGCCGGCTGGCGTCTGGGAATGGTGGCATCTTCGGCAGATGTGATCTACGAAATACTCAAGGTCAAGAGCCAGCTGGATTCCGGCATCTTCCGTCCTCTCCAGCTCGCAGCAGTCGAGGCGCTTGCCCAGGGGCCTGAGTGGTTCTCCGAACTGAATGCGGAATACACCCGCAGGAGGGCTGCAGCCGGCAAGATCTTCGATGCTCTTGGAATCAAGTACAATCCTGCCTCCCAGGGCCTTTTCCTCTGGGGCAGGGTGCCCGAAGGAGTGGAACCGGTGGAGCTCTCCGACAAGCTTCTGCACGAGGCCGGAGTGTTCATCACTCCCGGATTCATCTTCGGACATAATGGAGATAAATATATGAGGGTTTCGCTCTGCGCCACGGTCGAGAAACTTGGCAGGGCCCTCGAAAAAATAAAAGCTGTAATATGAATGTAGGTATCATAGGTCTGGGCCTCATCGGCGGTTCCATGGCGATCGACCTCAAGAAAAGGGGCTTCGCCGGGAAGGTCTATGGCGTGGAGAACGAGAAACTCAACGCCGAGGCCGCGCTGAAGATTGGCCTGGTAGATGAAGTTGTGGACCTGGACGTCTGCGCGGCCAAGTCCGACATCATAGTCCTGGCCGTTCCCGTGGATGCCGCCGTAAAGCTGCTTCCCCAGCTGATGAACAAGATTGCCGGGAGCGACAAGATAGTCATCGACGTATGTTCCGTCAAAGAAGCCATGTGCCAGGTGGCAAAGGGCCACTCCGCCCGCTCCCAGTACGTGGCCACCCATCCCATGGCCGGTACCGAGTACTCGGGCCCCTGGGCTGCCATGCCCGGACTTTTCGACGGTCGTGCCTGCATCTTCTGCGACGTTGAGGAATCCTCTCCCAAGGCAGTCAGGACCATTGAGAAGCTTTACGACGTGCTGAACATGCGCGTGACCTATATGCGCAGCGATGCCCACGACATGCACGTGGCCTATGTTTCGCACATCTCCCATATCACATCTTTCGCCTTGGCTCTGACCGTGCTGGACAAGGAGAAGGACGAGAAACATATCTTCGACCTGGCATCCGGCGGTTTCTCATCGACGGTGCGCCTCGCGAAGAGCAGCGCGGATATGTGGGTGCCCATACTCGGGCTCAACCACGACAACGTGCTGAGGGTGATAGACACCTATATCGAAAAGATGAAGCTGTTCCGTAACGCAATCGACAATTACGACGAAGATGCCATCCGGGACCTTATTACCGAAGGAAATAAAATTAAAAGGATTATACGATAATGGCGAATAAACTGGATCTTGTACCACTGAATGAATGGGGCTTCTTCCATCTCCCGCCCCGTCCCTGCGTGATTGCCGGCCCTTGCAGCGCCGAAAGCGAAGAGCAGGTAATGGAGACCGCCCGCGGGTTGAAGGCTATAGGCATTAACGTATTCCGTGCCGGAATATGGAAACCCCGTACACATCCGGGATGCTTCGAAGGCATAGGTACGCCGGGCCTCAAATGGATGCAGAAGGTAAAGAACGAACTCGGTATGAAGATCTGCACCGAAGTCGCCAGCCAGAAGCACGTGTTCGAGTGCCTGAAGTACGGAGTAGATATGGTCTGGCTCGGAGCCAGGACCACCGCCAATCCCTTCCTGGTACAGGAGATAGCCGAGGCCCTGCGCGATACCGATATCCCCGTGCTGGTAAAGAATCCCGTGAATCCCGACCTGGACCTCTGGATAGGTGCTTTCGAGCGCCTGAATGCCCAGGGCCTCAATAAGCTGGGTGCTATCCACCGCGGAGTATCGTCCGCCTCCAAGATCAAGTATCGCAACGATCCCCAGTGGGACATGGCCGTGGAACTCCGTGCCCGTTATCCGGAACTGCCTATGTTCGCGGATCCCAGCCACATGGGCGGAAAGCGCGAGTATCTGAAGGAACTCTCCCAAAGGGCCATGGACCTTGGCCTGGAGGGTCTTATGATAGAATCCCACTGCAATCCTTCCTGCGCACTTAGCGATGCCTCCCAGCAGCTCACTCCTCCGGCTCTGATAGAGCTCCTGGAGAGCCTGGTCATCCGCGATGCAGTGACTATGGACGAGAAGTTCAATGACAATCTCCGCCAGCTCCGTGCACAGATCGACGTGATCGACGAGAATCTGATCTTCACCCTGGCCTCACGTATGAAGGTCAGCCGTGCCATCGGTTCGCTGAAAAAGGAGAACAGCGTGGCCATCGTGCAGCCCGGCCGTTGGGACGAGGTTCTGGAGAAGGCCGCCTCCTCCGCCGAAGGCTACGGCATTGACCCCGAGTTCATAAAACGGGTCTTCAATATGATTCACGACGCCTCCGTCGAAGAGCAGAATAAATAAAAAAGAGTCTCCAAGCGGAGACTCTTTTTTGTCGAGAAGAGGCGACTCGAACGCCCGACCCCCACGTCCCGAACGTGGTGCGCTACCAACTGCGCTACTTCTCGAAAACAAAAGCGCGGAAAAAACCGCGCTCTGTTAAAGTTTTATTAGGAAAGCTTACCGATGTACAGCGCGATACCGCTCTTAAGGTTCGAAGCCTTGTTCTTGTGGATGACGCCCTGCTTTGCAAGTTTGTCGATCATTGCGAAAACCTTGGGAGCCTCAGCCTCTGCGGCTTTCTTGTCGGTGGTTGTACGGATAGCGCGGATAGCGTTCCTGGTAGTCTTTGCATAATACCTGTTATGCATTTTCCGCCTCTCGCCTTGGCGATTGGCTTTTTCTGCTGATGCGTTATTTGCCATTGTTATACTTTTTTATAATTTCTGGTAGTGGGTAGGAGAATCGAACTCCTATTGCAGGAATGAAAATCCTGAGTACTAACCGTTATACGAACCCACCAGCATTTCAAAGGAGTGCAAAGGTACGAATATTTTTTTATTCCGCAACTAATTTTTGTCCTTATTTTCTTTCCACTCCCAGGAATACAGCAGAGACTCTACTTGTCGCAGGTACTGGCGCTTATCGTATTTGGGAGCATAGACGAACGCATCGCACACCACCACATACAGGCCGTCGGGGCTGTAGAACGAATGTGACACGAAGGGACCGCCCATATAATCGTTGGCAACTTCCCAGTATCCGCGGGTCTGTGCAAGGCTGCGTCCGCCATATTTTATGAATTCTACCGAAGGGGTAGGGACGCTGCCCGTGGTCATGTAGGTATTCTCGAACATTCCGGGAACATTGTTGCGCAGCACCTCGTTACGGTGTGCGATAATGTTGGCGCGGCTGAAGTCGGCGCTGGTGCCGAGTGCGGGATAACGGTACACGAACACACCCTGTATGGTATATTGCTTTTCGTCGGCAATCCAGATGAAGTCGGAAGTCTTTTTCTTGAACTGATAGCCCATAGGGAAGTGCAAGCCGCCACCGAAGATTTCCACTACCATATTGTTGAGAGGTTTCTCCTCGTAACGCATAGTGTTGCGGATGACGCGGTTGCGCTCGGCTTGCTCGATGAAGGAAACTATCTTCTGACCTTCCTTGTCAAGAATCTCGGCAGCACCCTGGGCATCGTGGGCTGCGATCTTCACCACGGCCTGGGGATTGGCCCATACATTCTGGAGGTATCTCACGCCGGGCTCCACGACCTGGGGGTCGATGTCGAAGAAAACTATGTTGCGGTGCACTTTGAACAGGTCTGCAAAGCCTCCGTGGGTGACGTTGGTGAGGGAGTAGAGAGGCTCTCTCATCAGGAACCAGGGGCAGTCGCAGGCAAGCAGCTCGCGGACGGAATTGCCCGGGGCTCCTTCCCAATCGACCTTCTCGATTACCACCAGGACTTCTCCGGCTTTGCCGCTGACGTTGGGCAGAAGTGCTTGATGCTTTCCTCCGCAGGAGAGGAGAGCAAACAGCATCAGTGTGAATGCGATTATCCTTTTCATAATATCTATTTTATCAATCTTCCAATGTCGTTGCCGAAGGCCAGCATCATCAGGCCGAGCAGCAGTATCATACCGACTATCTGGGCCCCGACCATGAAACGGTCGGAAGGCTTGCGGCCGGTGATTATCTCGAAGAGCAGGAAAACTATGTGCCCGCCGTCGAGTCCGGGTATGGGCAGCAGGTTCATTACTCCCAGCATTATGGAGAAGAGCCCCAGCAGGAACACGAACTGGTACCAATCCCAGGCTGCGGGGAATACCTGACCGATTGCTATGAAACTACCCACGGATTTGTAGGCCCCGGATGAGGGAGTGGCCAGCAGACGCAGGTCGCGGAGATATCCTCCTATGGTGCTTCCGGTGAACTTTATGCCCGCCGGAATGGCCTGCAGTCCCTTGTATTTGATGGTCTCTATCTTGGGGGTCATCATATAGACGCCGATGCGTCCGGCGCTATCCACCTGTACCTTCGTCGTCAGGGTATCCGCATCGCGGAGTACGCTGACTTCGATTTCCTGTCCGGGATACCGGGCGAGCAGTTTCCGGGCATCCTGCAGATATTCCACCTCGGTCCCGGCGACGCTGGCAATCACGTCCCCGCGGCGTAGTTCCCCGCCTGCATTCAGGCCGTCGGCCGCGACGGAATCCACGCAGAAGGGAATGGCCAGGTCGAACATATTCTGGGAGTTGAGGACCTCTCCGAGCATGTTCCCGTCAACATAGAGGATGAGGGTGTCGGAGCCGCGGAGCACCTTGGCCTGGCGTACTTTGCGGCGGGCCAGGTCGGCCTGCAGCATCCCGAAATTGCCGGGAACATAGTCGTCGAAGGCCAGGATTTCGTCCCCGGCGCGGAAACCCATCTCCTGGGCAAGTTCGTTGGGGTAGATCTTGTTCCCCTGATTGGGAATGTAGCTCTGCCCCCATATGGCCATTATTATGCTGAAAGCGATTATTGCGAAGATGAAATTGTAGAGCACTCCTCCGCCCATAACCAGAAGACGCTGCCAGGCATTGTGGGTCCGGAACTCCCAAGGCTGGGGAGCGCGCTTCATCTGCCCGAGGTCCATGCTCTCGTCGATCATTCCGGAAATCTTGCAGTAACCTCCGAAGGGGAGCCAGCCGATGCCATATTCCGTCTGCCAGTCCTTGGCTTTCGGGAAGATCTTGGTGAACCATTTGCTGCGCTTGGTGCTGAAGATGAAGGTATTGCCTGTATCGAAGAAGAGGAAGAACTTCTCGACCCTGATGGAAAACAGTTTCGCGAAGGTAAAGTGCCCGAATTCGTGCACTATAATCAGTATCGAAAGCGCAAGCAGGACTTGCAGGAATTTCATCAAAAAGACCATTATCGGATAGCTTCCCGGACTTTAGCGGCAATCTCGGCATGTGTGGCGAAGATGTCGTCGGGCGTAGGGCTAGCAACAAAATTCACGCCAGCAAGCGCCTGCTCGCACAGGCGTGCGATGTCGTAGAATCCGATTTCGCCTTTCAGGAAAGCTGCAACGGCTATTTCGTTAGCGGAATTAAGGGCGCAAGGAGCATTCCCTCCGCGGCCTATTGCCTCGTATGCCAGGCCCAGGCAGGGGAAGCGGTCAATGTCTGCTTCGCTGAAGCTCAGCTTGCCTATCTGCCCGAAATCCAGCTTCTTGTTGCCCACCGTAATCCTGGAGGGGAAACTGAGTGCGAAAGCTATGGGTTCGCGCATGTCGGGAGATGCCATCTGGGCAATTACGGCGCCGTCCTCGAACTCCACCATCGAATGGATTATGGATTCGGGATGAACCACGACGTGTATGCGTTCTGCCGGAATGTCGAAGAGCCAGCGGGCCTCAATTACCTCGAAACCCTTGTTCATCATTGTGGATGAGTCGATAGTGACCTTGGCACCCATGTTCCAGTTGGGATGCTTCAGGGCCTCGGCTGCCGTGGCGGCTGCGATCTTCTCCTTGGGCCAAGTGCGGAATGGGCCTCCGGATGCGGTGAGATGGATTTTTTCGACTGCATTTCCCTGGGCGCCGAGCAGGCACTGGAAGATGGCCGAATGTTCGGAATCCACGGGGAGGATCACTGCATTGTGCTCCCTCATTGTACGGGTGACTATGCTGCCTGCGGCCACTAATGTCTCCTTGTTCGCCAGGGCAACGATCTTCCCGGCCTCCAAAGCGGCCAGTGTGGGTTTGAGCCCGCTGAAACCGACCATCGCACCTACTACTATATCGACATCTTCCGCAGCGGCAAGGGAGCAAAGGCTGTCGATGCCTGCGAAAACTTTGCTGTCGCTGCTCTCGAGGGCGTCCTTAAGCTGGGAATAGCGGCTTTCATTGCAGATTACCACATTGTTCACGTCGAATTCCCTGGCCTGTTCCGCCAGCAGTTCCACGCTGTTGTTCGCGGAGATGAGCTCCACCTCGAAAAGGTCCCTGTGCTGCCGGACTATATCCAGGGTCTGGGTACCGATCGATCCGGTGGAACCAAGTATCGCTATCTTTCTTTTCACTCTCGGGAGATATTAGAATTTGCAGTATCTGGCGGGATCCACAGGCTCGCCCTGATACCATAGTTCGAAGCGCAGATGGTCCCCGGATGTGAGTCCGCCGGTGCTTCCCACCAGGGCCACGGGGGTGCCTACGGAGACTTTGTCCCCGAGTTTGCGCAATAGTTTCTGGTTATGTTTATAGAATGAAATGATTCCGTTATCGTGCTGTATGGCAAGGGAATAGCCACTGGCATCAGTCCAGTCTGCGAAGATTACCGTGCCGTCGAGTACGGCGCTCACCACTGCTCCGGCAGGGGCGGTTATGTCCACTGCGGGATGCAGCACGGCGTCGAAGGCCTGGGTGATCGTGCCCTTGAGCGGCGAGAAGAAGTGCTGGCCTTCAAGGGGGAGTTCCCGCTTGCGGTCGGAGAGGCTGAACTGTTCGGTATTGCTGACGCTGGTGCGGAGGATGGAATCCCCGCGTATGATCTGCTCGTCGCTCATCTTGCGCAGATACTCCCTGGTGTTTCCGCTCAGCAGGCTGTCGGCCTTGAGGCTCTCTTCGCCGGCGAGTATGCGGCTCAGGTTCTCGGCATAGATGGACCAGCGGGTCATCTCGTTTTCGAGGGAATCTATCTTTAGTGCGTTCGCGATTGCTCCCCGTTTGAAATGGTCGTCGGGGTAACCGGGAATGGTGGTGCGCAGGGGAGTGAACGAAATGATGGACCAGGAAATCAGCGAGACTATTATAAGGGCGGAAATGCCGAGCACGATGAAACCGACCCTGGAGAACCTCCAGAACCTTATTCTCTGATGCGTACGGTCCTCCACCAGGGATAGTCTGTAGAGCTTATTCCAATCCGCAAAATTTCTTTTTCCCATAATATTCGTAAATTTGCATCCTGATGGACAGGATGATCGGTATTGATTACGGACGCGCCAGAGTGGGCGTCGCGATGAGCGACCCGCTCGGGATTTTCGCATCTCCGCTCGAAACCGTCGTAGCTGCAAAGATAATAGATTATCTTCAAAAATTGACCACCTCCGAGACGGTTGTCCGTTTCGTCGTAGGATATCCGGTCAATATGGACGGCAGGCCTTCGGAGGCCGCGGCCGATGTGGATGTCTTCCTCAAACAGCTTGCAAAGCGCTTCCCTTCAATCCCGGTGAGCCTCGAAGATGAGCGTTTCACCTCCGTGCTGGCCCACAAGGCCATGATAGACGGCGGGATGAAGAAAAGCGACAGGCGCAAGAAGGAATCGGTGGACAAAATCAGTGCTGCCATCATCCTCCAGAGTTATTTGGATAGAAAAAACAGAAAATAATGGTAAAACCTATTTACTTGTATGGTTCGGGAGTGCTCCGCCAGAAAGCAGAGCCTGCCGACCTGGAAAAGAAAGATGAAATCAAGCAGCTGGTGACAGACCTCTGGGATACCCTTGCCGCCAGCGAAGGTTGCGGACTTGCATCTCCGCAGATCGGTGTCAGCCAGCGCGTGGTCGTCGTGGACGGTGACGTGATGTCCGATATCTACGACTATCTGAAAGGCTTCAAACGTACTTTCGTAAATCCCGTGGTCCTGGAAGAAAGTGAAGAGAAAAGCACCTACAACGAGGGCTGCCTGAGCATTCCCGGCATCTATTGCGACGTCGTCCGTCCCAAGAAGATCAAGGTGGAATATTACGACGAGAATCTGGAAAAGAAGGTGGAGGAATTCGACAATTTCGCCGCCCGTATGATCCAGCACGAATTCAGCCATCTGGACGGCGTGCTCTTCACCGACCTCGTGGCCCCTATCCGCAAGAAGCTAGTAGTCAAGAAGCTCCAGCGCATATCTTCCGGAAAGGTGCCCACCAGGTACAATTCCAAGATCCGTTAATTTTATTACATTTGTAAGATACTAAAACTGATATAGATATGGGAGCATTCCATGCATATGACATCCGGGGAATCTACAATGTGGATTTCGACAAAGATACCGCCTACAAGGTAGGCTATTTCCTTCCTGCGCTTCTCAAGGCGGACAAGGTCCTGGTAGGCCGCGACTGCCGCGTCTCCTCGCCTGAGGTCCACGATTATCTGATCAAGGGTATTACCGATGCCGGTGCCGACGTTGATGATATCGGCCTCAGCAGCACTCCTCTGGTGTACTTCGGTACCGCCAACTACGGATACAAGGCCTCAGTCCAGATTACCGCATCCCACAATCCTGCCGAGTACAACGGAATGAAGGTGTCCCGCGAGAACGCCCTTCCCGTGGGCCTCGACACCGGTCTCGGCCAGATCAAGGCCTGGATAGAGGAAGGCCGTCCTACGCCTCCCGCAGCCAAGAAAGGCAACGTCCGTGAAATCGACATCAAACCCGATTATATCAAGTTCCTGAAGAAGTACAAAGGGGATTTCAGCAACCTCAAGATTGCCTTCGACCTTTCCAACGGAATGGCCAACCTCTTTGCCAAGGAAATCTACAAGGACGAGGAAGCCGAATGGCTCTTCGATACCATCGACGGCCGCTTCCCCAACCACGAGCCCAACCCGCTCATCCCCAAGAACGTACAGCCCCTGAAGGACCTGGTTGCCAAGTGCGGCGCGGACCTGGGCGTAATCTATGACGGAGATGCCGACCGAGTGATGTTCGTGGACGACAAGGCCCGTTTCGTGGCCCCCGACCTCATCATAGCCATGATGGCCCAGTACTTCTGCGGCGAGAGGGGAGAGAAGAACCCTCGCGTGCTGCAGGAAATCCGTTCCTCCAAGGCCGTGGGAGAGTATCTGCAGCAGTATGGCGCAGAGCTCCACACCTGGCGCGTGGGCCGCGCATTCGCAGCTCCCAAGCTCCGCGAGATCGACGGTCTCTGGGGCGGAGAGCTTGCCGGCCACTATTATTTCAAGGATTTCTTCTACTCCGACAGCGGAATGCTCGCCAGCATCATCGTGCTCCGCATAGTTGCCGCCCTCAAGCGTGCCGGCAAGACTTTCAGCCAGCAGATCGACGAACTTACCAAATACAAGAATTCCGGCGAGGTCAACTTCCGCGTGGAGGACAAGACCGGTGCTATGGAAGCCGTCAAGAAGCATTTCGAGACTGCCGAGAAGCCCGAGGTCGTGATGGACTTCGACGGCTATCGCCTGGAGTTCCCCGACTGGTGGTTCAACATCCGTCCTTCCAATACGGAGCCTTATCTGCGCTTCATCTGCGAAGCCACCACCGACGAGGTACTGGAGAAGAAGATTGCAGAAACTGCCGCTATCATCGAGGGTCAGTTTGGAGGGAAGAGGGCATAGCCGGATGAAGAAAGCCAGTATCCTGACTCTTGTCCTGGCGTTCCTGCCCTTGATGGCAGGTGCGCAGGAGCCTCGCATCAGCATAAAGGAAGCAGAGAAACTGATTCCCCGCGAGGTCCGCAAGCCCGTAAAATCGATGATTCCGGGGGATAAGCCCGAGGTGCACGATACCATCGACACCTCGGACCCCGTGATAAAGATAGTCCTGCTGAACAATGGTACCTGGCATTATTTCCGGGACCTCCGTTCCCTTGCAGACAGCTCCGTCTTCCGCAAGAACTGGAAGGAGAATGAATTGAATCCGTTCAAGACCCCTCTCCAGGACCTGCCCTTCCGCATAACCCTCTGCCTGGCGGACTCCAGCTCACGTTTCTGCTGCCCCCACCAGGCCAAGGTATTCTCTCCTTTCGGATGGCGCCGCCGCCGCAACCACATGGGCGTGGACCTGCCTCTGCCCATGCGTACGCCTGTATATGCGGCCTTCGATGGCAAGGTGCGTTGCTCAATGTACAACCGCGGTTACGGTAACGTGGTGATAATCCGTCACGTTTCCGGGCTGGAAACCACCTACGCCCATCTTGCGGAAAGGAAAGTTTCCGCCGGGGATTACGTTTCGGCGGGAGATGTCATCGGCCTGGGCGGCTCCACCGGCCGTTCCACAGGGCCGCACCTGCATTTCGAGACCCGCTACGATGGCTATGCCTTCGATCCGCAGTGGCTGATAGATTTCGAATCCGGAGTGCTGCGCCACGGCTATTTCGTGCTCAAGCGCAAGTATCTCTCACCTTCTTCCAAGTATTATCCCGAATCCGAGGAGGAAGAAGAGGAAATCTACAAGACCGAGGAAGAGGAGCGCGCAGAGGCCGAGCGTATTGCCAAGGAGATGGCCGCCGCCCGCTACCACACCGTGAAGGCCGGCGACAATCTCAGCCGCCTTGCAGTGAAGTACAATACCAGCGTGAGTGCCATCTGCAAGCTGAATGGCATCACTCCTTCCACAACCTTGAGAATAGGACGGAAACTAAGAGTCAAATAAGCAGCCGCTTAATTTATATACTATGAAGTTCAATGCCGGCCTTCTGGCCATCCTTGCCCTTGTGGCATTTTCCTGTGCTCCTTCTTCCAAGGAGTTGAAAACCGAGTCCTTCCAGTACGAGGACAGTACCAGCTATTCTTATCTGAAGATGTATGTGGAGCTCCCCGTGGCCAAGACCGAGGCAGAGAAAAGCATACGCGAAGCCTTGCTCGGAGTAATGGATTCCCAGCTGGCATTCATCTGCTCGTATGAGGGAGAGAGGCGCTTCCCCGCTTTCGAGGGTGAGGCCGACAACGCTGCCGTGGTAGCATATTACAAGGAGAATGCGCTTTCGCAGCTTGGAAAGCTTTCCGACGAGGATGCCGCCGAAAGGGCTAAGTATTTTGACGGCGACTTCCCTGGCTGGGGCTATGAATTCAGCCTCAGGAAGCTTGCGGATACCCTTGGATACGTGGTTTTCGACAATACCGACTATGTGTATAGCGGAGGTGCTCACGGCGGGATCATAGGCCGAGGTTCCATGACTTTCGACAAGAAGAGCGGAGCGCAGCTCCTCGACTTCTTCAAGGAGGGGAGTACAGCAGCAATGCAGCCCATACTTACAAAGGGTCTGCTGAGCTATTTCTCCGAGTATGACGAAGGAATGGACGAAGAGAATCTCAAGGAGCATCTGATGCTCTGGGACAGCAACGAGATCCCTCTGCCGGCTTGGGCTCCCAGCCCTTCCGCCGATGGCCTGGCATTTACCTATCAGCAATACGAGATTGCAAGCTACGCTGACGGAATGCCCAATTTCACGGTTGCTTACGAGGATCTGCTGCCCTTCCTTACCGACGAAGCCAAAGCTCTGCTGATACAATAAACAAAAAAGGCAAATCTTCATTTCTGATGATTTGCCTTTTTTGGCTCCCCCTCGGGGACTTGAACCCAGGACCCCCTGATTAACAGTCAGGTGCTCTAACCAACTGAGCTAAGGAGGAATTTTGTGGACTGCAAAGGTAGCACAAAAAGTTAATAGTGCAAAAAATTTTTACATTTTTTTGAAAGGGCTTTTTTGCGTATATTTGTAATCTTGTAAGGACTAAGCGCTTTTATGGACATTGCCTTGTTGTCGAAAATGATCGGCCAGCTTCTGCTGGATCACGAGGAGGTCGGCCTTCCGGGGCTAGGGGCCTTCATGGCCGAAATGGTGCCTGCAAGTTTCTCTGACAAAGGCTATACCATCAATCCTCCCTACAGGCGCGTAACCTTCCTTCCAAGCCGTTCCGAGGACGATTCTCTCGTAACTCTCTACAGCGAAAGCAACGGTATCGACTACGACCAGTCCAAGGCCATACTCCAGCATTTCCTGGAAGAGTCCAAGAAAGAGCTTCTGGAAAAGAAGCTAGTGGTATTCCCCGGACTGGGCCGCCTGCGCTCTACCCGTCAGAACAATTTCTTCTTCATCAGCGACGAGGACCTGGACATCTTCCCGGATGGTTTCGGTCTTGCCGCCGTGTCCCTCAAGAACCACGTGGAGACCAAGGAAGAAGTTCAGTCAAAGGTCGAGGAACTGGTAAGCCTGGTAGAGGGCCCGGTGCCAGTTGCCGCCGAAGAGGCAATGGAGCCTGCAGAGGAAATCGTTTCGATGGAAATTCCCGAAACCCCTCTGGTAGAATTGGCGGAAGAAACTCCCATAGAAGAGGCGCCCGCCCCTGCGGAAGAAGCTTCCGAGCCGGTGGCAGCCACCGAGCCCAAGGCAAAACGCGAACGCCATTTCCCTAAATGGCTCAAGGTCACGCTGATCACCCTGCTGGTGCTGGCTGCAGTGGCAGCCGTGCTGCTCGCCACCTTCGTTGTGCTGGCCCAGGCAGCCCCTGATTTCATAGACTCTATTCTCTATACTCCCGAGGAGCTCAGGATCATCAATTATCAATAGAAAATGGCCGAACTCCTCTATCCTGCAGAACCCGCACCCCTGATGGGCGTCAAATCCGCCCGAGGAAACAGCGAAATCCTTCCTATAATAGAAGCTTCCGGCTTGGTAATCGGCCGCAGTACCAGAAAGCTCTGCCACGGCCGTCCGGATCTGCTGCACCCGGTGGTCCATCTGCACATCATCGACCCTTACGACAATCTCTACCTCCAGAAGCGATCCATGACAAAGGACCTGCTTCCCGGGAGATGGGATACTGCGGTCGGAGGCCATGTGACCTATGGCGAGAGTCTTATGGAGGCTCTTTTCCGCGAGGCAGGGGAGGAACTCGCGTTCGTGGATTTCAATCCCACCCTGCTGGAAAGCTATGTCTGGAATTCTCCCGTGGAATCCGAGATGGTGAACGTGTTTGCCACCGTTACCGACAGGGAGATAAATCCCGACAATGACGAGGTGGACGAGGGGCGCTGGTGGACGGCCCGCGAAATAGAGGAAAGCATGGGAAAAGAGATCTTCACCCCTCAGTTCGAGCAAGAATACTACAAGATTAAGAACAGGCTCTACGCACTTTTATAGTATGGCCGACATTCATAAATTCATAAAGGACCAGTTGTCCGTTTGGCCTATGGCCGCGGCGAATTTCCGTTCGCTGAAGGCCGCCGAGTACCGTTCCTTCAAGATAGGCGAGCTCCCCGTAACCCTGCAGCTCAATCCTTGCAGGATAGCATCTTCCACAGCCGAAGTGGACGAGGAGTCCATAGCTGCCAGGCCCTGCTTCCTTTGCGCCGGTAACCGCCCCAAGGAGCAGTTCCACGTGAAATACGAGGGCAAGAAACACCGCAACTACAATGTGCAGGTGAATCCTTTCCCCATCTTCCGCAACCATCTGGTGATAGTCCGCGACCAGCATCTCCCTCAGACCATCTGGCATCATTTCCCGGACATGCTGCTCTTTACCAAGATGTACCAGGACTTCACGGTGTTCTATAACGGTCCCATGAGCGGAGCGTCCGCTCCCGACCATCTGCATTTCCAGGCCTGCCCCAGGGGCATACTGCCTTTGGAATTAGCGGCGGATAAGGCTCTGGACAATGCTACGGGCGAACTGGAGAGGGTGCAGGATGCCAGCCTCTACAAGTTCGAGGGCTATACTCGCGGGGTGTACATACTCAAGAGTACTACCCAGAAATCCATGGCCAAACTCTTCTACCGCCTGCTGGAGTGTTCTCCGCGCAGGGAGGGGGAGAGCGAGCCCCGCTTCAACCTTTATTCCTGGTACAAGAACGGCGAATTCCGTACTGCGGTGGTGCTGCGTTCCAAACTCCGCTCCCATCATTATACTGCGGAAGGAGACGAGCATCTTACCATGAGTCCCGGTGCTGCCGACATGGCCGGATACTTCATCGCTCCCCGCGAGGAGGACTTCCGCAAAATCCGCCAGGAACAGCTCTCCAGCATGGTCGAGGAGGTCTCGGTCAGCGAGGAGGACGATGCCCTGGTGGTATGGCGTCTGACCCGCAAGCAGCCCAAGATAGATGTGGGAATAATGGCCGCCAAGGAGATTACCTTCGAGATTATCTCCGACGGAGCCGGCCCTCAGAGAGTGAGCTGGGTGGACGGAAAGATAAACTACAACGGCTCTCTCTACGACGAACTCACCTTCGACGCAGTCACCCGTTCCACGCTTTTCAGCGAACCTACTTTCATTCTGCACGACATCACCATAGGAATCGGTTTCCACTGGGAACAGAAGATCACCCGCCGTTTCGCGGGCAGGCTGCGATTCATCGTCGAGGGAGATAAGATCCGCGCCGTGAACCGCCTGGGCCTGGAGGATTATCTGCTCAGCGTAATCTCTTCCGAGATGCATGCGGATGCTCCTCTGGAGTTCCTGAAAGCGCACGCCATCATCTCCCGTTCCTGGGTAATGAGCAATCTCCGCAGCCACGGGCGTTTCGATGTGTGCGCCGATGACCACTGCCAGCGCTATCAGGGCCTGGACGGTGCCGTGGGCCAGAATGTCCGCGATGCCGTGGACCGTACTTGGGGCAGCGTGCTTACCTACGACGGTAAGCTCTGCGATGCCCGCTATTCCAAGTGCTGCGGCGGTACCATGGAAAAATACAGCACTTGCTGGGAAGACAAGGACTATCCCTATCTGCAGGCCCTGCCAGACGTCCCCGAAGAGGGAGGAAAGGCCTTCTGCGATACGGAAGATGAGGAAATCCTCCGTAAAGTCCTTAACGACTATGATCTGAAGACCCGCGATTTCTACCGCTGGACAGTGCGCTACTCCCGCGAGCAGCTGAGCCGTCTGATAGGCTCCGGCGTAGGAACAGTGCGGGAACTGAACGCCTTGAAGCGTGGCCCCTCAGGAAGGATATATGAATTGGAAGTGATTGGAGATGAAGGCCGTGTGGTGCTGGGCAAGGAACTTGCCATACGCAAGGCCCTCAGCCCCACTTGCCTCAAGAGTTCAGCCTTCGAAATCGAATGGAAGGGCGAAGAATGCATACTCCGCGGGCGCGGCTGGGGCCATGGTGTAGGCCTATGCCAGATAGGCGCGGCCGTAATGGCATCCAAGGGTTATGACTGCGCCCAGATTCTTTCCCATTATTATCCCGGTACCCTAATCTCTGAACTGAAATCGGATGAATAATAGCAGAAGTCCCTGGTTCTGGGTACCGACGCTTTATTTTGCCGAGGGTATCCCCTATTTCATAGTGAACGTGGTTTCCGTGACCATGTTCAAGAGACTGGGGATGAGCAATGCCGACCTCGCGATGTACACCAGCCTCCTCTATCTCCCTTGGGTGATAAAGCCCCTGTGGAGTCCTCTGGTAGATGTAATCCGAACCAAGCGCTGGTGGGTACTGCTGATGCAGGTCCTGATGACCGTATGCTTCGCGGCCCTGGCCTTCAGCCTGCCTTCCAAGACCGGCGCACCAGTAGGAGCATTCAGCCTCTCGCTGGTAATCTTCTATATCACCGCAATGCTTTCAGCCACCCACGACATTGCGGCCGACGGTTATTATATGCTGGCCCTCGATGAACACCAGCAAAGCCTTTTCGTGGGTATCAGAAGCACATTCTACCGCATTGCCTCGGTCTTCGGCCAGGGCGTTATAGTGGTGGTGGCAGGGCTGCTCGAAACCCGTTACGGGGATATTCCCAAGGCCTGGACGGTCACCCTGCTGCTTAGCTCGGCCATCTTCCTCGCAACCACAATCTGGCACCTTGCCATACTCCCCAGGGAATCTGTTCCTCAGGCTGCCGGCGGCGGAAAACGCAACATACTGTCGGCCTTCAGCACGTTCTTCCGCAAGCCTGGAATATGGCTTGCAATGGTTTTCCTGCTGCTGTACCGCCTCCCCGAGGCTCTTTCGGTAAAGATGCTCACTCCCTTCATGCTGGATTCTCTGCAGGACGGCGGGCTTGGCCTGAGTACCGCCCAGTCCGGCCTGGTCTATGGCACCGTGGGCGTGATAGCGCTTACGATAGGCGGCATCCTGGGAGGAATCTGGAGCGCGAAGGTGGGCCTGCGCAAGGCTCTCTGGCCCATGGCCCTTTCCCTTGCCCTGCCTTGTTCGGTCTATCTTTTCATGGCCATCGCCCAGCCCTCAAACATTCTCACGATTTATTTTTGCGTGGCCTTGGACCAGTTCGGATATGGCTTCGGATTCACGGCATACATGCTTTATATGATATGGTTCTCGCAGGGTGAGTACAGCACTTCCCACTATTCCATCTGCACAGCTTTTATGGCCCTGAGCATGATGGTTCCTGGTTTTTTCGCCGGAATCTTGCAGGAGTCCCTGGGCTATACGGGTTTCTTCGTGCTGGTGATGGTATGCTGCCTCGCTACCCTTGCCGTGACCGCCTTTTTACCCTCCAAGATCGAGCCTTCTTATGGGAAAAAGTGAATTTGGTATGAATTATGCAATTTGAAAAGAAATAGCTAAATTTAGGACACTAAAATTGAGCATCATGAAAACTACATTTAAATTAGCGCTCGCAGCCGTAGCGGCAATGGCGCTCGCAATAACCCCCGTAAACGGACAGTCCCGCAGCGGCGGAAGCAGCAGGTCATCGTCCTCTACCACTTCTTCCAGATCTTCTTCCAGCTCCTCATCGAGCTCGAGGGCGGTCGGAGGAACAATCTCCCGCTCCAGCAGCTCGGGCTCCAGGTCCAGCGCTAGCAGTAGCCGTTCAAGCTCAAGCGTGGGCCGCTCCAGCAGCTCAAGTTCCCGTTCAAGCGCAAGCGTGGGCCGCTCCAGCAGCTCAAGCTCACGTTCCAGCGCCAGTACCAGCCGCTCCGGCAGCAGCGTAAGCAGCTCCCGCTCCAGCAGCAGCGTAAGCCGCTCCGGCAGTACAATCTCCCGCTCCAGCAGCTCGGGCTCCAGGTCCAGCGCAAGTACCAGCCGTGCAAGTTCCAGCGGATCCCGCTCTTCGGTAGTTACTACCAACGGCGGCAGCCGCAGCACCGCGGTAAGCGGAGGCGCCCGCAATAGCGTCGCTAACGTGAATCCTACCAACAGCTACGATCGTCAGACCGCAGGAACTCCTAATTCCGTCCGCTTCGACGACCATGGCAAGCGTATAGCACCCATGCATCGCGAGCCGGTCCGCTACGACCGTCCCGGCTACTTCTACGGAAAGCATCCTCACTACTATGGATACCGCGTACACCATCTGCCTCACTATGACAGATATCGTTACTGGGGAAGGGATTACTACTTCTACAATGGTATCTACTATCGCTACTGGGGTAACTACTACCACATCTGCCGTCCTCCTTACGGAATCTTCTTCGACAGGGCTCTGTATGCACTGGAACTGGATGTGCTGAGGTTCGCATACTACAATAATGTGTATCGTACCTACAATGTAGTTAACAACAACTACTCCACCATAAACGAGCAGAACCAGATCATAGCTGAGAACAATGCGACCATCGCGGCCCAGAATGCCGCAATAGCGCAGAACAACGCTACGATGGCTGCTCAGCAGGCAGGGGTCGCCGCCCAGGGTTCTACAGCCACCATGGATGTCAATACCCTCAGGTCCTACGCTTCCTACCAGCTTGCCACCAGCCTCGGCCTCGTGCAGAGCTTCGCTGCAAACGGACAGGAGTACTACTACGATGACGGTGTCTTCTTCATGACAGGAGCCAATGGCCAGTACAAGGTCATCGTTCCTCCTGCAGGAGCCCTCATCAAGGCCCTCCCTGAGGACTACGAGACCGTGGTGCTCTCCGATGGTAAAGAGTACTACAAGGTGGATGACACCATCTACCGTATGACGGTCTCCGACGGAGTTCCTTACTTCGAGGTTCTCGGACAGATGCAGAACGCATAGTTCAAGCTACATCATAGAAAAAGCCGCTCGAAAGAGTGGCTTTTTTTAATTCTATATAAGGGAGAAGGTCCGTTGCAGGGCGCTATCGTCGCCCGAGGCCAGGAGCTCGATCCGGGAAGAACCGTCTCCGTGGGAGATACCCCGCTGCTCCATTACTTCTATCAGATGCGTGGCTACGGCCGGGGCCGGATCTATGAACTTGACTTCGGGGTGGCCCAGCGAAGCGGCGACCTTGCGCAAGCTTTCCAGCAGGAAGGGATAGTGGGTGCAGCCCAGCACTATTCTGTCGGCTCCCGCATCCAGCAGTGGCTTCAGGCTGGCCTTGACCACGGATTCGGCCTCAGGACCGCTCAGCTGGCCTTTTTCTACCAGTTCCACGAAACCCTTGCCCACCTGCTCCACTATTGTGACCTGGTCCTCGAAACGGCCCTTGGTGTTCAGATATTTGCTGCCTTTGAGAGTGCCGGCGGTGGCCAGAACTCCGATGACCTTGGTCTCGGTGCCCAGGGCGGCTGGTTTCACTGCAGGCTCCATCCCGATGAAGGGAATGCTGTATTTCTGGCGGAGATATTCTACCCCGGCGGCTGTGGCCGTGTTGCAGGCCAGGACCATCACATCCACCCCGCGGGAAAGGAAGAGCGCGGTTATCTTGTCCAGCCTTTCCCTGATGTAGGCGGGCGTCTTCTCGCCGTACGGGCAGTGGGCATTGTCGGAAAAATAGATGAAATGTTCATTCGGGAGAGCCTTGCGTATCTCGCGGAATACGCTCAAGCCTCCTACGCCTGAATCCATTATGCCGATGCATGCCATAGAGAATGATGTGATATCCACAAAGATAATCAAAAATGCATTATCTTTGCACTAAGCGCGAGATGTCAGAAGTCAGTGTCGTAATAGTGAGTATGAATAGGCCGGACCTGTTGGTTCCGTGCCTTGAATCTTTGTACTCGAACAACAAATGCGGGTGCGAGGTATTCGTGGTCGCCTATATGTACGAAAGCGACAATCTCGCAATAATCCGTACCCGTTTCCCCGATATCCGGGTCATTGAAAGCAACGAGGTCAGGGGATTCTCCGAAAACAATAATCTGGCTTTGCGCAAGGTCCGGACCCCTTTTGTTTTCATAGTGAATGACGATACGCTTCAGCAGATGCCCGTAATAGACTGTCTGCTGCAGGATATCAAAGCTTTGCCCGACAAGGTTGCCTCCGTTTCGCCCAGGATAGTCTTTCCCGATGGCAGGGTGCAGACCTGTGGCCGCGCTCCCTGGACGAGCTGGAGATGGATGAAACATTATCTTCATATCGAAGATGAAACCAATCCGGGAAAATGGACCATGGGGGAGGGCCTGTTCCGCAGCTACACTTTGAACGGGGCCTGCTTCCTTGCCAGGACGGATGCCTTCCGTGAGGCCGGCTGGTTCGATGAACGCTTCTTCTTTACGCCGGAAGACATAGCCCTAGGCCACAAATTCAATGATATGGGATATGAGGTCTGGGCAGACGCTGCCGTGAGCATAGTGCACATCGCCAGCTCATCTACATCATCCCTTTCGGCTGCCATCAAACCGGCAAGGATCCGGGGCTCTCTTTTGTTCTTCTCGAGGGGGTCCAAGCTGCGATATGCGCTTTTAGGCATCTATGCTTGTGCCATAGAGACCGCCCGTTACCTGAAGTATCTGTTGAAAGGCTGCAGGACGGAGAAGGATCGCATTATGAAAGCCAGCGCCAGGAACGTGCTGCGTTCCGTTTTTTCGGGCAAAAGTGCAAAAGAATTATTCATCGGTTTTAAAGACGAGCTCCCCTTGAAATGAAAACCCTGGTCATCATAGTCACATACAATGCTATGCGCTGGGTCGACAAGTGCATAGGCAGCGTCAACGCCTCCAGCGCCCCTGCAGACGTATTCGTGGCAGACAATGCGTCAACGGACGGGACGGCTGACTACATAAGCAAGAAGTATCCGGATGTGCACCTGGTCCGTAACGAAGCTAATCTTGGTTTCGCTGAAGGAAACAACCAGGGATTCCGTTACGCATTGGAAGGAGGATACGATTACGTTTATCTCCTCAATCAGGATGCGTGGATCATGCCCGATACACTGGAAGCGCTGATCCGCATACACTCGGCCCACAAGGACTACGCGATACTGAGCCCGGACCAGATGCAGGCGGACGGGCAGTCGTATAACCCCGTCTTCCTTAGGGACGTGGTCCCCTGCGAAGTCCCCGAATCTGAGTCGGAACCCGGCTTGATGCATGTCCCGTTCGTAATGGCTGCGCATTGGTTCATGCCGGTGGAAACCATTCGCCGGGTGGGGATGTTCGCAGATATCTTCCCCTTGTATGGGAACGACGATAATTATTGCCACCGGGTACTTTACCACGGTTTCAAGATAGGTGTAGTCAGCAACCTGAAGGTGGTGCACGACAAGGAATATTCGAAACAAAGCAAGGCTTACAAGATATATCGCAACTATTACATGGCTTCGCTGGTAGAACTTTCCGATATACGGAAGAGTTTGTGCGGACGCCTGCTGTTCGTCACGGCCCTCACCTTCGTGAAGATGGTGAAGTACTTCTCGTTCAAGCCTCTGCTCTTTTATTTCAGGATTCTTTTCAAGGACTTGACCAAGGTCCGCGAACTAAGGCGCGTAACCCATGAGTAGTATTCTCCTTAACTTGCGTTGCCGATTAGGCACCATCTTCCCGGGCTTGGCTGCGAGACTTAATTATCTGCGCAGACTGCACCGCTGGCCGTCCTTGCGCCATCCGCAGACTCTCAACGAGAAGATACAGTGGCTCAAGTTCAATGGCGACAACAAGGCCATAGCTCCTCTGGCGGACAAATACGCAGTCCGCTCATTCGTGGAGAGTCGCGGCCTTGGGGCCATCCTCGTGCCTCTTCTCGGGAAATGGGACAGCGTGGAAGACTTCCGTAAGGCATGGCCATCATTGCCTGCTCCTTTCGTGTTAAAGACCAACAATAGCTGCAAGACGATCATCATAGTGAAAGACAAGGTTTCGGCGGATTTGGACGCAGTCTGCAGCATGCTCGGAAAGTGGCTGTCCGACCGTACTACCTGGGGTATGTTCGTCGAACCACACTACAAGTATATCGAACCCTGCATCATAGCGGAGACTTTCCTCGAAGAAGAGGGCCCTGCCGCCCGGCTTTCATCGTCCTTGATAGATTATAAGATCTGGTGTTTCAACGGAAGGACCGAGTGTCTGTGGGTATGCGCCAACCGCAGCGAGGAAGGTTTGGACATGAGTTGTTACGACACCGGCTGGAACGAACATCCGGAACGCCTCGTATATTCATCCCATTTCAGGAAGCCGGAGAAATCGCTGCCTCGCCCTGAAGGTCTCGAGAAGATGCTTGAATGCGCTTCGATCCTTTCCAAGGGCTTCCCCCAGGTCCGGGTAGATTTTTACTGTATAGGCGGGAAAGTGTATTTCGGAGAGATGACCTTCACTTCCAACGGTGGATGCATGCCCTATTTTACGGACGAATATCAGCATGAGCTTGGCAGTCTGTGCGAGCTAACTTGATTTTTCTCATCAGAAAATGCTATATTTGTAATCTATGATTACAGCGGATCAAATCAAGGACCTCCGGCAGCGTATTTCCGCGCTGGAGAAATCTCTCGATATAGCGGGTAAGCGCGAGGACGTCGCAGCCAAGGAAGCCCAGAGTCAGGCTCCCGGTTTTTGGGACGATCCCAAGGCTGCAGAAGCCTTCATGAAGGGCGTCAGCAGCGTAAAATCCTGGATTAGCGCCTTCGATGCTATTGTCTCCGCGGCCGACGACCTGGACGTGCTTATGGAGCTTGACCCTGAAGGACCCGACACGGATGCTGCCTATGCCGATGCGCTGGGCAAGCTGGAGGACTTGGAGTTCAAGAACATGCTGGGCGAGGAAGGGGATAATCTGGGCGCAGTCCTAACCATCAATTCCGGAGCCGGCGGCACCGAATCCAACGACTGGAGCGCTATGCTAATGCGTATGTACATGCGCTGGGGCGAGCGTAACGGCTACAAGATGACGGTCACCGAACTCATAGAAGGGGACGAGGCCGGCATCAAGAGCGCGACCATACAGTTCGAAGGGGACTATGCCTACGGCTATCTGAAAGCGGAGAGCGGAGTGCACAGGCTCGTGCGCATCTCTCCCTTCAATGCCCAGGGCAAGCGCCAGACCACCTTTTCATCGGTATTCATCTATCCTCTGGTAGATGATACCATCAACATTGAAATCAATCCTTCCGACATAGAATGGGACACCTTCCGTTCCGGCGGCCACGGCGGCCAGAACGTGAACAAGGTCGAGACGGGCGTGCGCGTCCGCCACATCCCCACGGGTATAATGGTGGAGAACACCGAGACCCGCAGCCAGCAGGACAACCGCCAGAATGCCCTCCGCATCCTAAAGAGCCGTCTCTACGACATAGAGCTCAAGAAGCGTCAGGAGAAGCAGGCGGAGCTGGAAGGTCAGAAGAAAAAGATAGAATGGGGCTCGCAGATACGCTCCTACGTGCTGCATCCCTACCGTATGGTGAAGGATCTCCGCACCGGATATGAGACCGCCGATACCCAGGGCGTGCTCGACGGGGACCTTAACGAGTTTATGAAAACCTGGTTAATGCAAAAATAAATGGAATTCAAGTACGCACCGATGTTCCAGCTCGGGGAAGATAAGACGGAATACTACCGCATCCCCGGTTCGGAGAAATATGTGTCCACTTCGCAGTTCGAGGGACACACTATGCTCAAAGTCGCACCCGAGGCCCTTACCCTCGTGGCGCAGCAGAGCTTTCATGACTGCGAATTCATGCTCCGCCGCGCCCATAACGAGCAGGTGGCGGCAATACTCGACGACCCTGAGGCCAGCGAGAACGACAAATATGTAGCCCTGCAGTTCCTCCGTAACGCGGAGTGCGCAGTCAAGGGCGTGCTTCCTTTCTGCCAGGACACAGGCACCGCCATCATCCACGGCGAGAAGGGCCAGCAGGTCTGGACAGGCTTCGAGGACGAAGAAGCCCTGAGCCTCGGTGTGTTCAACACCTACACCCAGGAGAATCTCCGTTACAGCCAGAACGCTCCCCTGAACATGTACGACGAGGTGAATACCCGCTGCAACCTTCCTGCCCAGATCGACCTGGAGGCAGTCGAGGGGGATGAATATCGCTTCGTGATGGTTGCCAAGGGCGGCGGCAGCGCCAACAAGACCTACTTCTACCCCATGACCAAGGCCACCATCCAGAACGAGGGCACCCTCCTTCCTTTCCTGGTGGAGAAGATGCGCAGCCTCGGCACCGCTGCCTGCCCTCCTTACCACATCGCCTTCGTCATCGGCGGCACCTCCGCAGAGAAGAACCTGCTGACCGTGAAGCTGGCCAGCATCAAATACTACGACGGCCTTCCCACTACGGGAGATGAAACCGGCCGCGCATTCCGCGACATCGACCTCGAGCAGAAGCTCCTCAAGGAGGCCCAGAAAATCGGCTTAGGAGCCCAGTTCGGCGGCAAATACCTGGCCCACGACATCCGCGTGGTGCGTCTCCCCAGGCACGGAGCCAGCTGTCCTATAGGAATGGGCGTCAGCTGCTCTGCGGACCGTAACGTAAAGAGCAAGATCAACGCCCAGGGCGTATGGATCGAGAAGCTCGACACCAATCCTTCCGAACTCATCCCCGAGCAGTACCGCAGGCCGGGCGAGGGCGCAAAGGGCATAGAAATCGACCTCGACAAGGGCATCGACTTCGTGCGCGGCGAACTCAGCAAATACGGCGTAGGTACCCGCGTCAACCTGAAGGGAACCATAATAGTTGCCCGCGACATTGCCCACGCCAAGCTGAAAGCCCGTCTGGATGCAGGTGAGGAGATGCCCGCATACTTCAAGGACCATCCTATCCTCTATGCCGGACCTGCCAAGACTCCTGAGGGATATCCTTGCGGCAGCATGGGCCCTACCACTGCAAACCGTATGGATCCTTACGTGGACGAGTTCCAGGATCATGGCGCATCCTTGGTAATGATTGCCAAGGGTAACCGCACCCAGGTAGTTACCGACGCCTGCAAGAAGCACGGCGGCTTCTATCTCGGAACCATAGGCGGCGTGGCTGCAGTGCTTTCGCAGAGCAGCATACGCAGCATTGAGTGCGTGGAATATCCCGAACTTGGAATGGAAGCTATCTGGAAGATTACCGTGGAGGATTTCCCTGCATTCATCCTCGTAGATGATAAAGGTAACGATTTCTTCAAGAAGTTTTAGATTATGAAACGCCTGGTTGTCCGGCTGGCCAAGATCCTCGGGATCATAGCCGGGATTCTAGCAGTAATCCTACTGGTCCTGCATCTGGTTCTCAACAGTAATTGGATGCGCAAGAAAGTGGACAAGATCGCCGAGTCCGTGCTCGTCGATGGCCAGCTGCGATATTCCAGGCTGCATTTCAAGACCTTCCCTTACATAGCGGCGGAGATCGACTCACTGTCGCTTACCTATCCCCACGAACTTTTCTCCGCATACGATAAAGTCGGAGTCCGCGGCCCTCTGCTCGCAGAAGGGCGCGGTGCCGTGGAAGATACCCTCCTTGCCGCCGACAGGCTTTCCGCCTCGGTGAATCTTTGGAGGATATTCGGCGGGCGGCTCCGGGTCAGGCAACTGCAGCTGGACAGGCCCAAAATCTACTATCACGCCTATTCGGAGGGGCATTCCAACCTGGACATAATGGCCAAGTCGGAAGAGCCCGAAGATACGGTCAAGAAATCCTCCGGCCTGCCCTGGATATCCGTCAAGGATGTGGCAATCCGCAACAATCCCCGGATAGTCTATACCTCCCAGGCAGATACCGTGCACGCCAAGGTCACTTTCGACGAGTTCTCCCTCCGCGGGAACGTACGCCTCAAGAAGAACATACTTTCCTCCAAGATACGCAAGGCCCATCTCCGCCTGGACAGCCTGATGCTTGGCGGGCGCCTGCCTTCCGACACCCTGGCCGTGGTGGTGAACAACCTGGTGCTGGACAATCCCAAGACCAACCTGCTGGACCTGCTGCTGGAGGGAAATGCCCTTTACTTCTCGCCGTCCCTGGGGAGCCTCCGGGTGCCAGCCAAGCTGGATACCCGCCTAGGCTTCAGCAACCACCGCACACATTTCGACCTGGACCTCGACCATCTGGACGGAAACATAGCCTACGTTCCCCTGCGCGCAAAGGGCTTCTTCAGCAAGTTCGAAGACCACAGCTATGTGAAAGCCAGCGCTGGCATAGATTCCTGCAGCTTGGCCTCGGTACTGGACAATTATGCCAGGAACTTCGTGCCTGCCGCCAAGGACCTGCGCACCGATGCCTTGCTGAATCTGGGCATCGAAGCCGACGGCAATATCTCGGAAACCGAGTATCCTACGGTAGATGTGGCCCTGGACATCCCTTCCGGCCACGTTTCCTACCTGCCCAAGAGCATCAGGGCCATGCTGGACCTCGCTGCCAAGGCCAATCTCACTGCCTCCGGAGCGCTTAGCGCCGACGTGGAGCGCTGCCATCTGCGCAGCAACGGCGTCAAGCTGGACCTGGACGGCGACGGACGCGACCTGATAGGGCGCGACCCTGCAGTTGCAGCAAAGCTGGGTGGATTCTTGATAATGGATTCGGTGATGCGTTATCTGCCTAAGGACCTGGACATCCATTCTTCCGGAAAACTCGACTTGCAGGCCGACGTAAACGCCCATCTGAACGAACTCGAAGACTATATTTTCCGCAAGACCCGCATCTCCTGCAGGCTGGCATCCGAGCGCCTGGCCGTCCGCATGCCTTCCCAGGATCTTTCCGCAATGCTGCGTGCTCCCGAGGTCAATGTCTCATCTGCCGAAAGCTCCATACAGCTCTCAGCCGATGCCGACAGCGTGTCGGTAGGCCTTTCCGATTCCTTCCATGCGGCCATCCGCGGAATGGTGAACCGGGCGAGTGTGAAGAAGGTGGAAAACAATGGAAAGATGGTCCCTCATCTGAGTTTCTCCACCACCGACGACCTGGTGAAACTCTATGCCGGGGATAATAAGATAGAAGCCGAAAATGCCCTGATATCGCTGGAGGCAATGCGCCGCGTGCGTAGGGCCCGTCCGCGCTTCAAACGCTTCCTGGACTCCCTGCAGAGGGTTTATCCCGGCGTGCCAAGGGATTCCCTGATGCGTAAGTTCCGTGCCGGAAGGCCGGTGGACGAACTCGCCTCGAAAGATCTGAAGGTCTCCTTGGACTCTTCCTTCGTGGCCCTTCTCAACCGCTGGCATCCGGGAGGTCTGGTATCCCTCGAAAACGCCTCGATAGTATCGCCTTCACTGCCTCTGAGGACCACCCTGAACTCCTTCGACATGGCGCTTGACGACGATGATGCCCAGATAGCATCCTTCAATCTGGACTGCGGCACCTCCGATATCGACCTGACCGGTTCGGTGGGTGGTTTCCGCCGCTTCATCCGCAACCGCGGACCTCTGAAGTTCAATTTCGACGTGCGCTCCCACCGCCTGAATGCCAACGAGATACTGGTGGCCATGCAGCAGGCCCCGTCTTCCGAAGATGTGGACGTGGAGACTGCCGATTTCGTGGTGGATTCGCTCGCTAATGCGACTTACGATCCTGCTACCAGCGAGATGAAGGCCATAGTGGTGCCCAAGAACCTGCGCGGCTCCATCAAGCTGAATGCCGACCGCGTGGATTATTCTTCGCTCGAGATCAGGCCTGCATCTGCCGAAATCAATATCCGCAACCGCGTGCTGCAGGTGAAGGATGTGGATGTTCAGAGCAATGTCGGTCAGATCAAGCTGGATGCCTTCTACGCCTCCAAGAGCAAGTCGGATCTTTCCGCGGGTGTGGATCTCCATTTGATGGATATGCCCGCTTACGACATCATCCACATGCTACCTACCGTGGACGCGATGATGCCTGCGCTGAAGTCCTTCGAGGGCAACCTGGCCTGCGACCTTTCGCTGACCACCCAGCTGGATACCAATATGAACGTGCTGACCCCCAGCTTGAATGGTTTGGTGAGGATTGCGGGAGAGGATCTGTTCATCAGGAATGCGGGCAGCCTCCGCAAGGTGACGCGCCTGCTGATGTTCAAGGACAAGAACATAGGTCAGATTCAGAATCTTTATGTAGATGCCGTGGTAGGGGACAACAGGGTGGAGGTATATCCTTTCATCCTGGGCGTGGATAAGTACAAGCTCGCCCTTGCCGGTACCCAGGGCTTCAACGGCAGCATGAAATACAATGTCTCGATTCTGGAGAGCTTCCTGCCCTTCCGTTTCGGTATCAATATCTTCGGCAACCTGGACAAATGGCGCTTTACCCTTGGGCGCAACAAGTACCGCAACGGCCGAGTGCCTTCGTTCACCGCGGACCTGGATACCATGCAGGTTAATCTGCTGGACGTTATCCGCAATGTGTACAACCGTGGCGTAGAGAATGCCATGGTGCAGATGGCCGAAGAGAACAAGAGGCTGGAGAAGTCCAAGATGCTGAACAGCTACACCGGCGCTCCTTCCGAGGAGATGCTTTCCAAAGAAGAGTTCCAGCAGGTAGATTCGCTCTTGTTCGTGATGCAGACCGACGAGGAGGCACAAGTGGCGGATCAGGAGGTAGATGCCGCAATGGATGAAGCTTTGGCTGCATTGACCGCTCAGCAGGCTGCCTGGCTGGACGAGCATCCTTGGGCAGAAGCTGCGATGACTCGGGCCGAGCAGCGTAAGGCCGAGCGTGAGAAGCGCAAGGCTGAGAGAGATGCTGCTGAAGGGAATGTGGCATTTAAAGAATAATTATTATCTTTGCAACCCTTTCGCGGGTGTGTTGAAATGGTAGACAAGCCAGACTTAGGATCTGGTGCTTCACGGCGTGAGAGTTCGAGTCTCTCCACCCGCACTTCCACTCAAAAGGCCGCCTTTCCAGGCGGTCCTTTTTCGTTCCGTGCGGGTGGATAGACGCTTGCTTCGCAAGCTTCCTCCATTCTGTCAGGGGCTCCGCCCCTAACGTACCCCGCCGCCTAACGTCCCTTGCGTCTTTGCTGGCGCAAAGACCGGGACCGGCGGTTCGCCTGGCGGCTTATTGACCTTTACTCAGATGTTTCGGCGTGACCTGTAGAGGTTTTGGCGTAAAAGCTTTAATGGTCGTACGCTTCTGGACGGTTTATATCTCCACTTTTACGCCGTAAGAGGCAAATTTGGAGAAGAGCTGTATCTGTGCTGTATAGACGGCTATAGAGGAACCTTCATAGAAAGATTCTTTGAAGGACTGCTCATCCTCATAGAAGCAGAAGCTACGCTCCCGGCTCCATTCCCACGATATGATGCTCGCGGTTGGACTTGTTCCACACCGGCTCGAAATACAGCCCGGTCATTTCCTCCGCCATGATAAAGGCCTACAACTGTATGATTCCCTCTTAGGCAAAACGGTCCCCCACCCCCAAAGCGAACAGTTGCAATCTACCCTCGACTGAGGGTTGGGGGCTTATTTTGAGTAATAATCCCTGACTACGAAGAAGGCCTGTTTCCGGCGGCCTTGTTCGTCGATGAGACCTTTGCGGTTGAAGTCGTCCTGTATGCCGGTGAGGGGCCGTTTGGGTGAGCGGAAATCCTTCAAGCACCAGGGACAGAGGCCACGGAGACTCGGAAGTTTGCCGAGCATCTCCAAGTTTTTGCGGTATAGCAACGCCAGATATTCTTCCGTAAAGAGTTCTTTATCGCTTCCATGGTTGCCATACAAGGCGCCTCCGCCGAATTCGCTGATCACCAATGGCTTGCCGGATGGGATTGACCAGACGAGCGAGTCGCAGTCCGCAGGCGTTCCGTTGTACCAGCCTATGTACTGGTTGATACTAATTATATCGGTCAGGCTGATAAGTTCGTCTTCTACAACGGCATGTTGCGGGTTTGTGAGTTTCTTCTCCATTGCGGCACTGACAAGACGCGAAGGATCCTCCTCCCGGGTTCTGGCTATAAGACGTCCCAGGAAGGACAGTCTTTCCCTCGTGTGCGGGGTTTCATTGGCTACGGACCAAATGATTACTGCGGCTCGGTTGTAGTCCCTCCCTATCATCTCCAGAAGCTGGTTTTCGGCATTTGCGTAGGTTTCCTCGGAGGACCAGTCGATATTCCAGTAGCATGGAATTTCCTCCCACAGCAGGAAGCCCATTTCTTCGGCAAGCCGCACCATTTGTTCGCTGTGGGGGTAATGCGCAAGGCGCAAGAAATTACACCCCAGGTCCTTGGCTGCTTCCAGAAGTGCTTTTACATCTTCCTTGTTTTTACACCTTCCGGGGTTGGTGCCTATGGTCTCATCGTGCAGGGCTACTCCTTTAAGGAATACAGGCTTTCCGTTGAGGAGTATATCTTCTCCTTCAACCCGGACGGTCCTGAACCCGATGCGGTCTTCGATGCGGTCGACGCCGCTTGACAGGATAATGTCATACAGCCTGGGGTTATCCGGCGACCAAGGTTCCGGAGAAACCTTCAGCTTGAAATGGGCCACGCCGTCGCGTCCTGCGCAGGCTTTCTTCTTGATGCCAAGTTCAGGTATCTCAACCGTCACGGAACCGGTGCCTCCGTCGAGGGATACATCGAATGAGGCTTCCCTGCCGTCGAAGCGCATCCTCCAATCTTTGATAAACACTTCCGGTACGCTTATGAGCGTGACGTCCCGGGTGATTCCTCCATAGTTCCACCAGTCGAAGTTCTGGGTCGGAACCTCGGATACGCCTCGGGTGTTGTTCACCCAGACCACAAGACTGTTCGGCCCCTCCTGAAGTACATCGGTCACTTCAAATTCAAAGGGCGTGAATCCTCCTTTGTGTGTTCCGAGAATGACGTTGTTCAGGCCGACCATGCATTGGTAATTGACCGCCCCAAAATGAAGGAACCACCGCCGTCCTGCCACTTTTTGAAAATCAACAACCGTTCTGTACCAGATGGTTCCTTCATACAAATACAGCCGCTCGGACTGCGTGTTCCAGTCTCCTGGAACGGATAACTCCGGTGCCCTGTCGAAGTCGTATTCCACCAGTTTTGTCTTGTCCTGGTAGAAGTGCCTGTCGGCAAAGAAACGCTTGTGGGGCTTCTGAAGGGTCATGTGGTACTTGTATATTCCCGTGTCCATCGGATCTACTATATAGTTCCACCGGCCGTTAAGGGGACGGCAGTCGCGCCCTCCGGCAAGGGTTGATGACATGAGGGGAAGGACGGTGAGCAGGAATACCCCAATAACGGATAACAGTCTTCGCATTACAGTTCCAGCAGGGCTATGGCATTGTTATTCAACTCCAGTCGCAGAGTTCCGTCATCCGCAGGAAAGAGAGGAATCTCAGTGTATATGTGCTCGTCGTCGGTAAGGTGACAAAAAACTCTGCCGGGGTGGCTTCCTGCAACGGAAACCGTGATTTCGGCCAGGTTGCAGGTGTTGTTGTCGCCGTCGTAACGGGTAAGCAGGACAACCGGCCTGCCGTCCCTTACTGACGCTACCGCATATATGTCCCCGGCTCCGCCTTCAACCTTGCATTCACACTCCTTGTCTCCAAGTTTGCTCCATGCGTAAAATGCATAATAGAGCGGCATATGCTTATAAAGCTGAGTGTCATAGAAACCGCAATAATTTGTAGACGGCCGGTAATCGTAGTACATCATCATATCGACCGGAGCATGCTGCAGGGCAGACATGGTCGCCATGGCAAACGCGGCGCCCTTAATGGAACGTCGGTTCTCATAGTTGTATCGTTCGTTGGTAAATCCGTCGCCGCCTTTGAGCCTCCGGTAGTTCCACTCGTTGAGAATCAGTTCGGCATTCTCATAGCCGTAATGCTTCATCCATCCCCGTATCAAGTCGGCCTCCATCAGGTAAACCGAAGGTTCAGCGCCGTATTTGTGCCATGAGATGAAATCGATGGGGACCTTGTTGCTCCGCATGTATTCGAAGAACTCCGGGAAATAAGTCTTGACGCCCTGGATGCGGCAGTAAGAGGGCCCGCCTATCTTCAGCTGAGGGAAGCATTTCTTAAGATGCTTTGCTGCAACCGCGTAGAACTTATGGAATTCCTCGATAGTACCACCCCAGGTGCGCGGCAAGGTCTGCCAGCGGCCGGAGGACTGGTCCAGGTCGGCCTCGTTCCAGATTTCCCAGTACTTTATCCCGTAATGGAAACCATCTGCCCAGCCTTCGTTATAATGACGTATGATGTGCTCGCAGATGCGCGCCCATTTCTTATAATCCTTAGGGGGATACACATTGTATTTCGCAGCTGTCTGGTTTTCTATGGACTGACCCAGCCTGTAGAACGGTTCGCTGCCCGAATCGATTAATGTCTTGATATACAGATCTGTCTCCCGGAAATCGTATGCCGAAGGACAGTCGGGGTCTTTGTCGAAATCCGGGAATATATCGGTGACATCGACCAGGCGCTCTCCATAGCACTCTCCCAAACTGGCGTCGTGCGTGCGACTGTAAGGAATCTGAAGTATCCTGAAATCCTGCTGCTGCAAGTCGCTGTCATAAGATGGGCCGTTGTTGACCGCGTTCATAGGCTTGACAGGACCGATGACTACCGTCGGGTCAACCGTTACGCTGACCTTAACGGAGGTGATGTCCGGCTGGACTTCCTGGGCATACAACATAATCCCTCCGCTAAGATACAACGCCGCTAAGAGAAACCTTTTCATAGTAACTATTTCCATTTTACGTTTCTGATATATACCTGCCGGCTGCCCTCGTGTACGGAGTTAAATGCCAACTGACTGCCGTCGGGCCGCCAGCGGGCGTGAAGGTCGCACCGGGAGTATTGCTCCTTATAATTATCAGGCACTAAGAATCGACCGAGGGAGATGATTGCTTCATCTTCCAGACGCAAGAGCACCCAGCTGCGGTAGCCGTCTTTGTTCCAGTAGCCCTCGCTGCTCAGGAACTGTCCGTCCGGAGAGAAAACGCAGTGTCCGTCCCAGTCCATGATGCCGGGAGCAAGATGGCGCACGTTTTCCTCTTCTCCCACCTTGAAGACTGTGTGCGCCCAGCAACTTCCGCCGTCCCATAGGGCTGTTACAACCAGTGTTTCGCTGTCTTTCCAATTAAAATGGGAGCCCTTCCATCCGTCGGGGAAACAGCGCCGGAGATTTGTTCCATCAGTGTTGATGGTTAAGGATACCGTATCCCAGTTATAGATGTAACCTCGTTCGGCCAATTGCGCCTTAAACCCTTCCACCGTGCGAGCAAGGAAGAATATCTTGCTTGCGTCCGGGCTGATGATGGTATGGCAGAAATAAGCCAGACCATCGTCAGAAGTGATTTCCGGCATCAGACTCCGGGCATCGGCGACCGACAACAGAAGCTTCTCTTCCCTTGTCTTGAGGTTGATCAGCCATAGTCCGTCGTCCTCCGGCCAGACCTCATCGAGCAGAGGGTCCTGTCCGTACCCGGCATAGCCATAGTCGGGGCGACATACCCTCAGGCGGGCGTAATTCAGACTGACGGCCCATTCGCCGGTAGGATCAACGGCGCTCACCGGCCTGGATACAATCCGCTCGCCACCGGTCTTCCAATTGAGGAGCACGGTCACGAAATGGCCGTCACGGAAGTCGTTGAAGGCACAAAGGCCGTCTTCCCAGGGAATCCAGTGGAACATCGCCGCTTCCTGAAAATTCCAGCAGGTGGTACGGCTGATTGGGATATAGCGACAGCTGTCGGCCAGGTCGACCAGTGCAACCGTCGCCGTATCCGTCTCTTCAGCCAGCCGTCCGGTGAAATCCGTACCCAACACGCAAACATAGCGGCCGTCAGGGCTCCAGGCGTTTATACCGAAATAGTTGGCGAGGAAATGGTCTTCCGGTCCTTGGCTGATAGCGTACGGCTCTCCGACCTCCGGGAAGGGAGGCAGTTGCCTGCCGCACGCAGTCAGGGCCAGGGTGCCGACCAGAACAAGTAAAGTTTTTCTCATCAGTAGATGTTTACGGGGGTATAGTCTTCACGCGAAGATCCTGTGCTGTTGTAAGGTTCTGTGGCGCCGGGAACCATGCAATTCTTCATCGGGTTGCCGCCGAGTTGCGACCAGTTGGCGCCGGGGCCCGTTGTCCTCGGGCAGGTTATTTTGTAGAGGACGGCGCCCTCGTCATCGATGGAAGTACAAGTCACGTATATATTGCCGTTATAGTCGATTGTAGGGCTTGTCCTTGGCTGGGCATTGTTGAATAAAAACTGTGAGACAAGTGAACCGTCCTGAGGCGAGAGCTTCAGCAGGCGTCTCTTGCCGCTGTCGTTAACATAGACATACCCCAGATTGTCGATGGCGGGAACACCGCAGTTGCCTGTTCCGGTGTCACGTGACCAAGCCAGAGAGCCGTCGGCGGCGTTGAGCTTGAAAATCTTGTCGGCAGCACGGACATAGGCGTTGCCGTCGTCATCAAGCACACAGCCAAGGCCGAAGTTATTGGCGGCCGCTTCCACTTCCACTTTCCAAATAGGCGAGGGTGAAGAGCCGTAAACATAAGCGTTCAAGTTGTACCGGGCGACAATCATATTATCATTGGTGGTCGTGGCGCATACATATACGCTACCGTCAATGGTGGAAATCGCCGGCTGGAAGCCCTTTGTCAGGTAGCCGTTGCCGTCAGTATGAGTCATGCCCAGGAAGTTTGTAGCACGGCCGGAATCGCTGTTGGATGAGGTCTTCCAACTTCCGAATCCACCGTCGATCACTGCGACCTTGTAGCCACCGCTTGTCTCTGTTCCGGTTGCTGTACCGGAGGAAGCGCCGCCACGGGCAGAACCGAACACCAGTTTCCCGTCTGCGCTCACGGCCATGCCGCCGTATGAGCCCTTGTCGCAGGAAAGCGTCTGCCTGAGACTACCGTCACTGCGGTTGAGGATAATCATGTTGGTGGCAAAGAGACCTTCGTCAATATTACGCGTCATTACGCTCACGTAAGCGCCGAAGACAGCAGGAATGGTTGCCCGATAGGTTGAATTCTCACCCGTTGTCACATACCATTTCTCGGTCATATTCGGGCGGATGCAGAACAAGCCGCCGTTGCCGCCTGCACCTGTGGAATACTGCACAGGAATATAGACATTGCCCTCAAC
>JAILMV010000148.1 GCA_024692185.1 Bacteroidales bacterium
TCCTGCTGCGACCATCTCTTCTCCCACATACTGGACATGACCCATCATCGCTACAAGGGCAAGTTCGTGTCCCACGGTTTCCAGGTTGCAATCGGCACCCTGACTATGTGCGCGGTGTTCGACGAGTTCCTGAAATATGATTTGTCCGATTTGGATGTGGATGCCTGCGTGGCGGCCTGGCCTTCGCTGGAGAGCGAGCAGCAGCGTGCCCTGGAGCTCTTCAAGGACTTCCCCGCGCCCAAGCTGGGTTACGAGCAGATCAGCCAGAAATATAACGATGCGGCCGAGGTCCGCAAGCAGCTGACCGCCGTCCGAGACGGCTGGAAGGACCTTCGCGAGCGCATTGCAGGGCAGGTCTGGTCCTTTGCTAAGATGCAGGAATGCTTCAAGCTGGCGGGTGCCCCTTATGAACCCGAGCACATAGGAATTACCCGTGCCGATATCCGTGAGATGTTCCCGAAGGTGCAGATGATGCGCTGGCGCTACAACGTCCTCGACCTCGCCAAACGCGGCGGCTTCTACGACAAGCTCGTCGCCTCCGTCTTCGCCCCCGGCGGCGCCTGGGAGTGCTAAACCAGAGAGTCGGTATTTTCGTTCTCGATGTCGGGGATGAGGCGGCGGACTAGTTTGTAGTCGTAGAAGAAGCGGCTGGCGATGACGCGGATTACGGTGTAGGAAGGGATGGCGATGAGCATTCCGACGGCACCGCCCACGTGGCCGGCAATCAGCAGGACTATAAAGATTTCCAGAGGACTGGCTTTGATGCTGGTGGAGTAGATCAGCGGCTGGTAAACTATGTTATCGACCAGCTGCACGGCCAACATGATGCCCAGCACTATCAGGGCGAAGAGCCAGATATTCACGTCCAGACCGGCCCCTGTGCCGTATTTCAGAATCACGCAGAGCAGCACTCCGATTACCTCCCCGATCAGCGGACCCACATAGGGAATCACGTTCAGCAGGCCGGCGATGAAGGCTATGCCCAGGGCGTAGCTGAAGCCGATGCGGGCAATCAGCCAGAGGCCGAGGAAATCCAGCAGCAGCACGCCGAGTATCTCGATCAGCAGACCGATGAAATAGCGCGAGAGCAGCCTCTCTATATCCAGTATGGTCTTACCCACCCGGGCTTCTATCTTATCCGGCACCAGCGCCCCGACTATCCTTCCGAAAAGACCCTCGTCCTTGATGAAGAAGAAGGAGATGAACACCACCGAGAAGATGCCTACGGCCAAGCCGCTAACCACGGAAGCTACCGAACCTATAAAGCCCGGCACGGAAGAAATGTCGGTCAAGGAAGAAAGTTTCTCTATCAGCAGACGGACCCCGTCGAAATCCTCTCCCACCCAGGGTACGAGGTTGATGATCCAGTCGTTTATCCTGTCGAAAAGCCCGCGGCCGCTAAAGCCTTCCCGGGCGTTCATTATGGATGCATCCCGGATGATTCCGGACACCACAGGGATTATCTGGGTCACCAGCAGAAGCACCATCAGGGCCATCAGTATCAGGGTGATGACCGCAAGCAGGCCGTCCGGAAGGGATTTCTTGCGGAACTTAATGCGCCTCAACAGGCCCATCAGCGGCTGACCGATGAGCGAGACCACGAAGGCCACCAGCACATAGGAAAGTATGTTCCTGAAATAATATCCTATTGCAAGCACTATCGCCAGTCCGCCCAGGATCAGGATAGTCTTGGCAAGTTTGTCGATGCTTCTCTTTTCTTCCATACGGCCGTAGTTTTAGTCGAACATTTCCCAGAATGCAGGGAAGGATTTAGCCACGCAGGCAGTGTCGTCTATGCTGATGGGCGAGGCGGCACCGAAGGATGCTATCTTCAGGGCCATGGCCATGCGGTGGTCCCCGCGGGAAGTGAAGCTTCCGCCGCGAAGCAGCCGGCCGTTCAGCATACGGGAGGTCAGGCTTTCGCCGCAGACGTGGAGATCATCTCCCTCGATGAAGGCGCGCACGCCCAGACCGGAAAGCATCTCCAGAATGGCCTCGGCACGGTTGCTCTCCTTGCCTACCAGCCTGCCGGCGCCGGCAATCACGCTCTCGCCTTCGCAGAAAGCGGCCAGCACGGAGACTATGGGGAAGATGTCCGGGGCGTTGTTCAGGTCGGCCTCGAAGGCCTCCAGAGGCGCGCGGGAAACGCAGACGGCTTCGTCCAGTTCCGATACCACGGCCCCGGCCTCTACCAGTATGTCCGCGATTGTCAGGTCCGCTTGCAGGGAGGATGTGTCCAGACCGGTAACTTCGGCCTTGCCATAGAGGGCGCCGGCCACCAGGAAGGGTGCGGCGCTGCTCCAGTCTCCCTCGATATCGAAGTCGGCGGCGTGATACTTCTGCCCGCCCTTGATCTTGAAGGTCACACCCGTGCATCCGCTCCAGTCCTGTTCCTCGATCATCTTCGCATCCCCCTCCATCTCCGCGGAAATCTTGATGCCGAAGTGCTTCAGGACATCGCAGGTGATGAACATATAGGGTATGCTCTTGGGGTCGGTAACTATCAGGGTAGAGGGTTTCTCGAAGAGGGGCAGGGAGGTCAGCAGGCCAGAAATCAGCTGCGAGCCGTCCTTTCCGGAAATCTCCGCGACTCCGGGGATGATGCGGCCTTCCACCTTCATAGGAACGGTGTTTTCGCGGACTATCACCCCGAAGGAGGCCATTATGTCGCTCACCCCCTTCAGAGGGCGGCGGGAGAGGGTTTTCTCGCCGGTGATGGTGACGGGGCAGTCGTTTATGCTGGCCATCAGCGGGATCATCAGGCGCGTCAGCAGCCCGGATTCGCCGGTGTGCAGGGTTTCGAGCTTGGTATGGGCTCCGCCGATGCCGTCGATGGAGAGGGTGCTGCCGTCCAGTCGGACCTTGGCCCCAAGGGCGCGGGCAACCGCAAGTGCGGATTCGCTGTCCTCGCAGGGAGAATATCCGCGGAGATGGCTGCGGCCTTCGGCGAGGGTGGCGGCTATGATGGCGCGCTGGGCGAAACTCTTGGATGCGGGCATCTCCAGGGAGTTGCGGAAGAAGCCTTTCCAGGAGCCATAGACTTCGCGGTGCATGCTGAGGTAGTCGATCTGGCCGGGGGCGGTGGAGTCGTTTTCGGCGTATGCGGCGTAGCTGAAGGGGGCGCCGGCCTTGAGGCAGGCGATGCGGGTGTCGCGGCCGGCGGGGCCCATCGCGAATGCCACAAGGCCTGACGGCCTTGGGCCTGTTTGTGGGGGCTCTGCCCCCAAAACCCCCGCGGCTCCCGGACTACCGACATCGCTCGCTTTGCGAGCTCCGTCCCGTCCTCCGCCGTGCGCACTGAGGTGCGCATTGACTCCACTCACCATACCATATAGGGCTAGCACGCGGGCGGCGTCTTCTGCCGAATTGGCCGTGACCACGACTTTGGCGATATCCGCACCGTAGCGGTAGCAGCGGTCGCGGACCTGGCGGAGATATTCCAGGTCGGGGGTTCCCTCGAAATCGTGGAAGGAA
>JAILMV010000163.1 GCA_024692185.1 Bacteroidales bacterium
GCTGATCTGCTCGGCGTTGGTGCACTCGAGGAGCTTGCCACTGTTGCAGTCAAGTACGCTGGGGAGACCCCACTTGTCGTTCAGGAGGTTGCCGAAGTTGAGGATGTCCACGGAAAGCTGGAGCTTGTTCATGCTGTTGCCGATCTTGACGGCGATATCCTGGGCAACGCGGAGGTCGACAGTGTGGACCCAAGGAGCACGGGCGGAATATGCTTCGGCATACTGGCCCTTGTGGCTGCTGAGGTATTTATCCTGATTTACGAACTTCCAGAAATCGATCTGATCCTTAGCGGAAGCAAACTGGATTTCGTCGGGAGTGTTCGGGATGTAGATGAGGTCATATGCGCTACCGTCGAGGTTGACGTCATTGGCATAGATGAAAGAATATCCGCCGGAGGAACAGCCCTCGTACATTGCAGATACGTGGGTATCGAAGCCCCTCTTGCTGCGGCGGGTCCAGGTTGCGGATGCGATGACACGGTCAGGAACCACGTACTGGGACCTCTGGAGAGTTGCGAACTGAGGACCGTTCACGGTATAGAGGCTGGTGAATGCAGAACCTGCATCGGAGCCGGGCATACCGGTGAGTTCCTTGGATTCGGTGCGGGTATATGCGGCCATCAACTGCAGGCTCGGGATAGGAGTGGCGTTGACGGTGATGTTTGCAGTGTAACCATAGCCCTGGTCAGTGTTGGTGAGGATGAATGCATCGCGGCTCTGGTACTTGTAGTCGGAAGGATAGATCAGACGGTCGTCGGCGCCGGGCATACGATCCCAGCTCTCGCTGTCTTTGATGTTCCAGTTGATCATCCTGGTAGCGTGAATGGCCTTGTTGTAGGTGAATTCAGCAGTGACGGAGAGAGGGAAGCTGGTCTTGAACTGATAGTCTGCGGCGATGGATGTCTTCCATACCATAGGCATCTTGAAGTTCTCGTCCACACCCTGAAGAGTCTTCTGGAGAGCGCCGTCCTCAGGAGTGAAGGTAATAGGGAAGGTCTCGGAATCGAGAGAGTTCAGCTTCTCGAGAAGTTTCTGCTTGTCGGTGATGATGCCACCTGCGAAGTTTGCGAGGAGCGGGTCGGGAGTGGAAACCTTACCCTCCCACTTGGTGGTGATAGCAGAAACGTTCTGGACCATACCGGAGTTGGTAGGCATGTTGGTGAAGAACACCAGAGGGAGACGGCCGGTGAAGAAACCGGAACCACCGCGGATCTTGAGGCTCTTGTCGCCGAAGACATCCCAGCTGAAACCGATACGGGGAGAAACCATCACGCGGGTCTCAGGCCACTTGCCGGTATCCAGATGCTTTCCGCCGTAATCGAGGGCGAGGAGAGCATTGTTGGTCATGATGTCGGACTCGTCGAAGAGAAGGGTATCGAAACGTACGCCAGCGTTGACCTTGAAGTTAGGGGTAACGTCGATTTCGTCCTGGATATATGCGCCGAGCTGGTTGAAGGTAACCTGGGCAGCAGGATTGGTCTCGCCATTGTAACCATAGGTAAGGGCGACGGTCTCAGGAGCGGCTGCGTTCAGGAAATCCTCAAGGGAGAGGTAGCGGTAGTAACCGGTACCGTTACGCATGTAGGAGTTGTTTGCGAACTGATGCTCGTAGCTGATACCTGCAAGGATGCGGTGCCTGCCAAGATCGTAGGTAAGGTCGTCCTTGATGCTGACGATCTTGTTGCGCACACCGTTGTTGTAGGTGAAGAGCTCGTAACCGGCGGAGATGTAAGGCATGATCTTGCCGGTAGTGGTAGCAGTGCCATCGAGGATGTCGATGAAGGGGAACTCGGAAGAGTTGGTTCCACGGATATCGGCGATGTTGGTATAGGTTGCGAGCAGCTGGTTGTGGAGCTTGTCGCTAAGACGGCTGTTGAGGTCGACAGATACCGAGCTTACGTTGTTCTGCAAGCTGAAGCAGGAGTTGAGGTAAGTCATCGAGTACTGGGACAGACGGTCGGCAGAAGCACGGGAAGAAGCATTGGAGGATTTTCCGTTGGTAGGCATCCACTTGAAGTTCTGGGTAGTCATGTAACGGACTGCCAGCTTGTGGTTGTCGTTGATGTTCCAGTCAACGCGGGCAAGGATCTTCTTGTTGGTCAGGGTACCGGGCCAGTTGGTGTAGGAACCGGTATTGTAGCCATAGTTGTCCTTGAGGAACTTGGAAACGGTATCCAGGTCGGTGGTGGTAGTGCGGGAGATATAGTTGGTAGGATCTGCCACACCGTCGGTAGAAGCCCTCCAGAGGTTGAGTACGGAAGGTTCCTCGCTATATTCACCGTTCAAGAAGAAGAAGAGCTTGTTCTTGATGATAGGGCCGCCGATGGTGGCACCGAACACCTTGCGCTGATCCTCGTCGAGGCGGTTGAGTTCAACACCATTGGCCTTGGTTCCGCGCATCTTATTATTATAGTAATAAGTGTAAGCGCTGGCCTTCAGGGTGTTGGTACCGGACTTGGTAACTGCGTTGATACCGCCACCGATGAAGTTGGTCTGACGGACATCGTAAGGAGCAATCACGACCTGTACTTCCTGGATGGCATCGATGGAGATAGGGGAACCACCACCGGGGAGGCCATCGGAAAGACCGAAGTTATTGTTGAAGTTTGCGCCGTCGACGGTAAAGTTGGAAGAACGACCGTCACCACCAGCGAAGCTCATGCCGTTGGCATAAGGTGAGAGCTTTGCAACATCTTCGATGGAACGGTTCACTGAAGGAAGGTTGACCATCTGGCTCTGGCTGATGTTGGTAGCTGCACCTGTCTTGTCCGCAGCAAACTTAGTGGTAGATGCCACGAGCACGACTGCTTCGAGTTCGTTGGAGCTCCGCAGCTTTGCGGAGATAACGTAAGGCTCACCCAGGTTGAGTACGACCTCGGTGTATTTGACCGGAGTCATTCCGAGGAAAGAGATCTCCACCTCGTAGGGACCACCGGTACGCATACCGGTGATGTTGTACTGGCCCTTTTCGTTAGCCAGTGCATAGTACTGGGAGCCTGTGGGAACGTGTACCGCCGTGACGGTAGCACCCATGAGCGGTTCGCCGGCCTCATCGGTCACGATACCGTTCATAGAGGATGTCGTAACCTGCGCGAAGCCGGATACAACAGACAACAGTGCCACTAAGATACTCAGCGACAAACTCTTGAAAAATCTTTTCATAAACTTTTGTATTGTAGATAAGTTATTTCCGCCGCGAAGTTAATATAATTTTTCGTATCTTTGCGCCCCGAAGGGGAAAGATTTGACTGCTTGCAACCCCGGTAATTTAAAAAAATGCTAAAATGAATTATCTCTTCACATCCGAGAGTGTCTCGGAAGGGCATCCTGACAAGGTTGCCGACCAGATTTCAGATTCTATTCTTGATGAATTCCTCCGCCAGGACCCGGAGGCAAAAGTTGCTTGTGAGACCTTCTGCACCGCAGGTCTCGTGGTTGTCGGAGGCGAGGTCGCTTCCGAACACGCATACGTTGACATTCAGAAAGTTGTGCGCGACACCATCTCCCGCATAGGCTACACCAAAGCCGAATATGGCTTCGATGCCACTTCCTGCGGAATCATCTCCACCATCCACGAACAGAGCGCGGACATCAACCGCGGCGTGGTGCGCGAAGACGAGATGTCCCAGGGCGCCGGGGACCAGGGCATGATGTTCGGTTATGCCTGCAAAAACACCCCCGATTACATGCCTCTCGCGCTCTACCTTTCCCACAGGCTGCTGAGGGTGCTGTCGGACATCCGCCACAACGGCGAAATCGCCTATCTCCGCCCCGATGCCAAGGCCCAGTTCTCGGTAGAATTCGACGGCAAGACCAACAAGCCCGTCAGGGTGCACACCATAGTGCTCAGCACCCAGCACGACGAGTTCGACAGCGACGAGGCCATGCACGAGCGCATCGAGAAAGATGTACGGGAGATAGTACTCCCCCGCCTCATCGCTTCCCTGCCGGCCGAACTTGCCGCCCTCTTCGACGACAAATTCATCCTCCACGTCAACCCCACCGGTAAATTCGTAATCGGAGGGCCTGCGGGAGATACCGGACTGACCGGCCGCAAGATCATCGTGGATACCTACGGTGGACGCGGAGCCCACGGCGGCGGCGCCTTCTCCGGAAAAGATCCTTCGAAAGTGGACCGCAGCGCGGCCTACGCAGCCCGCTATCTGGCAAAGAACCTGGTAGCCGCCGGCGTAGCCAGCGAATGCCTGGTGCAGCTCGCCTATGCCATCGGCGTGGCAGAGCCCGTGAGCGTGTATGTAAATTCCTATGGTACAGGCGTATGCCCTGATGCAGAGATTGCCGCCAAGTTGCGCGGCCTCTTCGACCTGCGCCCTGCGGCTATAGTGCGCAAGTTCGGCCTCAAGAACCCTATCTACGCCCCCACCGCCGCATACGGCCACTTCGGCCGCGAACCTTACGTTAAAGACGGCATTCAGTTCTTTGCCTGGGAGAAACTCGACAGCGTGGATCTGCTGAAGAAAGAATTCGGACTATAGGATTCCAGCCAAATACTCCACCGCCTCCGGCTTGGTAGCCCAGGAGGTGGCGAAGCGCGTGACATAGCGCCCGTCGGGCAGGGGTTCCCAGACCTCGAAGGCCACTTTTCCCTTCAGGGCCTCCATCTGCTCCGCAGAGAGTATGGGGAACTGCTGGTTGGTGGGAGAATCTATGTGGAAACCAATCCCGTGAGAGGCGAATACCTCCTTTACGCGCAGGGCCATCTCAATGGCGTGGGCGCTGATCTTTCCGTAAAGATCGTCGGTGAAGAGGGTGTCGAACTGCAGTCCGAGAAGACGGCCCTTCGCCAGCAGGGCGCCGTGCTGCTTGACGGTGGTGAAGAAATGCGCCGGGGCATTTCCGCGGGGGAAGACGACGGCCTCGCCGCAGAGGGCGCCGACCTTGGTTCCGCCTATGTAGAACACGTCGCAGAGGCGGGCTATATCCTTCAGGCAGACATCCGCCGCAGGGCTCGCCAGGCCATATCCCAGACGCGCACCGTCGATGAATAGAGGCAGGCCGTAGTGCTTGCAGATCTCCCCTATCGCCTCCAGTTCGGTGCGGGAGTAGATGGTGCCGTATTCACTTGGGAATGAGATATATACCATGCCTGGCTGGACCATGTGGGGATAGGTCTCGTCGGCATAGAAAGCTTCCAGCCAGGCCTTCAGCTCGCCGGCGTCTATCTTCCCCGAATGCTGGGGAAGGGTCAGCACCTTGTGCCCGCTGAACTCGATGGCCCCTGCCTCGTGCACTGCGATGTGGCCGGTCTGCGCGGCCAGCACTCCCTGATAGCCCTGCAGCATCCCATCTATTATTGTATAATTGGTCTGGGTACCTCCGACCAGGAAGAAGATGTCGGCCTCCGGGCAGCCTATGGCCTCGCGGATGCGGGCCTTGGCAGATGCGCAGAACGAATCTTCGCCGTAGCCTGGTTCCTGCTGGAAGTTGCTTTCGTTGAGTCTTTTAAGGATCTCCGGGTGTGCTCCCTCGGTGTAATCGCAAGTGAATGAATACATAATGGGCGTAAAGATAGCAATATTTAAAATTTTTTAAGTATATTGCAAAAGTTTTCAGGAATGAAGCAGATGAACGATATGCGCAAATACGCTCTGAACCAGAATCAGCAGCAGCAGAACCAGAACCAGCAGCAGCAGGCTCAGGTCGTTTTGTCGTGCGTATATCCGGTCATACGTCATGATTGATCATTGATTCCATTATTATAGAAAAGTTAAGGCCGGTCCTATTGGATCGGCCTTTTGCATTATAGTTAGTTTTATTAATCATTTAAAGTGTATTGTTATGGACAGATTTGATTTGGTGAGGGAATCCTTCGAAAAGAAAGCGGTTCCGGTAGAAGTTCCCGGCGCTAAGACCTCCGACTATTTCGGCGAACTGGTTTTCGACCGGAAGAAGATGGAAAAGTATCTGGATGCAGACAGCCTGCGGGCCCTGCTATCCTGCATCGAAGGAGGCGGGGCGCTCAGCCGTAAAGAGGCCGACGGAGTGGCCAAGGGCATGAAAGAATGGGCCATGGAGCATGGCGTAACCCACGTCACCCACTGGTTCCAGCCCCTGACCGAAGGGACGGCGGAGAAACACGACTCGCTGATCGATTACGACGGCAAAGGCGGAGTGATCGAAAGCTTCGACGGCAAGGCCCTGGTGCAGCAGGAACCGGATGCATCTTCCTTCCCCAGCGGAGGAATCCGTGCCACCTTCGAGGCCCGCGGCTACACCGCCTGGGACCCCACATCTCCCGTATTCATACTCGACGATACACTTTGCATCCCCACGGTCTTCGTTTCCTACACCGGCGAGGCCCTGGACTACAAGATGCCTCTGAAACGGGCTCTGAAGGCCGTCAGCGACGCCGCAGTGCCCATCTGCCGGCTCTTCGACCCCACGGTGGACAAGGTCTATTCCTACCTGGGATGGGAGCAAGAATACTTCCTGGTGGACGAGGCCCTATACGCCGCCCGTACGGACCTGATGATTACCGGCCGTACCCTCTTCGGCCATAATTCTTCCCGCAACCAGCAGCTGGACGACCATTATTTCGGATCGATTCCTCCCCGCGTAGCAGCCTTCATGCGCGAGCTGGAGATAGCCGGACACAAACTCGGCATTCCTCTCAAGACCCGTCATAACGAAGTAGCCCCCAACCAGTTCGAGCTGGCTCCCATCTTCGGCGAGACCAATCTGTCCAACGACCAGAACCAGCTGGTAATGAACTTGATGAACAGGATTGCCCGCAAGCACGGTTTCGTGGTGCTGCTCCACGAGAAACCCTTCGACGGCGTGAACGGTTCCGGCAAGCATAACAATTGGTCTCTGGGCACAGACAAAGGCACTTCCCTGCTGGCCCCCGGCAAGGACGAAAAGGGCAATCTGCAGTTCGTGACCTTCTTCGTGAACGTGCTGGCGGCAGTGCAGAAGCACAATGCCCTGCTCAAGGCATCCATTGCCAGCGCCACCAACGCCCACAGGCTCGGTGCCAACGAAGCTCCCCCGGCAATAGTTTCCGCCTTCCTCGGCCGCACAATGACCAATGTACTGCGCAAACTGCTGGAACTCCCCTCCGACACTCCCATCGAAATCGCAGGCAAGACCGGCAGGAGCCTCGGCTTGGTGGAGATTCCGGAAATCTTCCTGGACAATACCGACCGCAACCGTACCTCGCCCTTCGCATTCACGGGCAACCGTTTCGAATTCCGCGCCGTGGGTTCCTGCGCAAACTGCGCCGGGGCGATGACCACCCTCAACGCCGCCGTGGCGGAGCAGCTGCTGGACTTCAAAAAGGCCCTGGACAAGGAACTCTCGGCCGGCAAGTGCCTGCAGGTGGCGGTGATGGACTGCCTGAAACCGCTGATCGCCTCGGTAATCGACACCGTTTGCTTCGATGGCAACGGCTACAGCGATGAATGGAAGGCAGAGGCCGCCCGCAGGGGTCTGGACGTGGAAACCAATGTGCCCAAGATGTTCTGCGAATTCACCAAGAAGGCTTCGGTAGATATGTTCACCCGCACCGGGGTCTATACCGAAAGGGACCTGGCTGCCCGCAACGAAGTCAAGTGGGAAACCTACGAGAAGAAGATCCAGATAGAATCCCGCGTAATGGTGAGGATGGCCATCAACCACATCATCCCGGCCGCCCTGGAATACAAGGACAAGCTACTTGGCGAAGTGGCCCGCAGCAAGGAAATCTACGGTTCCACGGACAGGTGCAAGGCCGAAATGAAGATACTCGACGAGATCGACACCAACGTGACGGAAGTCCTCGAAAAGACGGATGAAATCAAGCTCGCCCTCGCCAAGGCAGATGCCATTGCCGACGAATTCGGCCGCGCCATGGCCTACCACGAAATAGCTGAAAGCTTCCCCACCCTACGTACTCCAGTGGACAAACTCGAGGAGGTCGTGGACAACAAGCTCTGGCCCCTCCCGAAATACCGGGAGATGCTCTTCATCAGTTAATGAAGAAAAATTCTTCATAAGAACGTAAAACCATTATATTTGCGCCCGTTTTTTTTACCGAACTAATATGGCTGACACTCGATTTATCTTCGTTACCGGAGGTGTAGTATCCTCCCTGGGGAAGGGCATCATCTCTTCCAGCATCGGAAAACTCCTCCAATCCTGTGGTTACAGGGTCACCATCCAGAAGATGGACCCCTACATCAACATCGATCCCGGCACGCTCAACCCCTACGAGCACGGGGAATGCTATGTGACCGCCGACGGGATGGAGACGGACCTGGACCTGGGGCATTACGAACGCTTTACTGGCATCCGCACAACGCGCAGGAACTCCGTTACCACCGGCAAGATATATCAGGCCGTAATAGATAAGGAACGCCGTGGGGACTACCTTGGCAAGACTATCCAGGTAGTTCCCCACATTACCGACGAAATCAAGCGCCGGGTAATGGCCAACGCCCTGGAAGATAACTTCGATTTCATCATCACCGAAATCGGAGGTACCATAGGCGACATCGAGAGCGCACCCTTCATGGAGGCCATCCGCCAGCTCCGCTGGGAACTCGGGAAGAAAGCCATCTGCATACATCTGACCTACGTCCCCTACATCAAGGCCGCCGGAGAATTCAAGACAAAGCCCACCCAGCACTCCGTCAAGGAGTTGCAGAGTATGGGTATCCAGCCGGACATCCTGATCCTCCGCACTGAGCAGCATCTGGAGCAAGGGATACTGGACAAGGTCGCGGCCTTCTGCAATGTGGACAGGGGCTGCGTGGTGCAGAGCGAGGACCTGCCCAGCATCTATGAGGTTCCTATGAACATGCACCGCCAGGGCCTGGACCGTTCGATCCTGGAAAAGGTCGGACTGAGCGGGGATCCCGACTCCGGCAAGGCGCTCTCCGAGTGGGAGAGTTTCGTGGAGAAGGAGCGCAAGCTCGACGAATCCGTGACCGTCGGCCTGGTGGGCAAGTACGACCTCCAGGATGCATACAAGAGCATACGGGAGAGCCTGCACATAGCCGGCGTACATTCCGGAAGGAAGGTCAAGGTCCGCTTCGTGAACAGCGAGAATATCGACAGCGGCAATGTCGCAAAGGCCCTGGAAGGGCTGGACGGAATAGTCATCTGCCCGGGATTCGGCCAGCGAGGCATCCAGGGCAAGATAGAGGCCGTGCGCTATGCCAGGGAGCATGATCTGCCCGCATTCGGAATCTGCCTCGGTATGCAGATGATGGTGGTGGAATTCGCCCGCGACGTTCTTGGCTGGGCAGATGCGGACAGCGCGGAGATGAATCCCGCTACCACCCACAATGTGATCGACCTGATGGAAAGCCAGAAGCAGCTGACCCGCCTGGGCGGCACAATGAGGCTCGGGGCCTACGCCTGCGA
>JAILMV010000170.1 GCA_024692185.1 Bacteroidales bacterium
CGGAGCTTCGGCATACGCCTTCTTCAATACTGCCTATGAAGGCACGCTGAAGATTACTGCAACCCAGGGCAAGACTGCCTCCGAGAACAAGAACTGCACATTGGGTGTGAAGGTTGGTGGAGCTTCATTCGGCGAGGACGCCGTATTGGAAGGCTACGATCTTGCAGCCGCTGGATGCGGGGCCAAGGTGTTCGAGTGGGAAATCACCAACACCACCGGTGCTGCCCAGGAAATCCAGATCGTGAAGGTGGGCGGATCTACTTCGCCTTGGATATTCGATATTACATTCGAACCGAAATAATTATATTCTGGGGAGCCGGGCCTGACCGCCCGACTCCTCCCAAAGCCCAAATTTTTAAAGACATGTCATTTATCAATAAAGATTTCATGCTGCAGACTAAGACTGCAGAGAAACTGTTCCACGAGCATGCCGAGCACATGCCCATCATCGATTACCATTGCCATCTGTCCCCCCAGCAGATCGCAGAGAACATCCAGTTCCGCGACATTACCCAGCTCTGGCTGGTGGACGGACACTATGGCGACCACTACAAGTGGCGTGCAATGCGCGCCAACGGCGTAAGCGAGGATTATATCACAGGCGGCAAGCACAGCGCCTGGGAAACCTTCGAGAAATGGGCGGAGACCGTGCCCTACACCCTCCGCAACCCCCTCTACCATTGGACCCACCTCGAGCTCAGCCGCGTATTCGGCATCGACAAGCTCCTCAGCCCCAAGACCGCACGCGAGATCTTCGAGGAATGCAACGCCAAGCTCGCTACCGAGGAGTTCCGCGGCCAGGCCCTCATCCGCAAGTTCAACGTCAAGGTGGTCTGCACCACCGACGACCCTGCCGACGACCTCCGCTGGCACAAGATGATTGCAGAGAAGCCCTTCGGAACCAAGGTGGTCCCCGCCTGGAGGCCCGACAAGGCAATGGCGATCGAGGATCCCAAGTCCTATAAGGAATATCTGCAGAAGCTCGGAGAGGCTGCCGGTATGGAGATCGACTCCTACACCGACCTCGTTGAGGCCCTGCAGAAGAGGCACGACTACTTTGCCGCCAACGGATGCAAGCTCTCCGACCACGGCCTGGAGACCTTCTACGCAGCCGACTACAAGCAGCTCGAGATCGAGGCTATCTTCAAGATGGTCCTCCTCGGCAAGCGTCCTTCGGAGAACGAACTCAACAAGTTCCGCAGCGCTTTCCTGCACGACATGGCAGTTATGGATGCGGAGTCCGGCTGGGCCCAGCAGTTCCACGTCGGCGCCATCCGCAACAATAACTCCAAGATGTTCAATCTGGTAGGCGCGGACACCGGCTACGATGCCATCCACGACCTTCCTACCGCAGCGGCAGGCCACAAGTTCTTCGACCGTCTCGAAGCCGAAGGCAAGCTCGCCAAGACCATACTCTACTGCCTCAATCCCAAGGACAACGAGGTAATGATGACCATGGCATACACCTTCAACGACGGTTCCTTCCCCGGCAAGATGCAGTTCGGCTCCGGCTGGTGGTTCCTCGATCAGGAAGATGGTATGCGCAAGCAGATGAATGCCCTGAGCACCCTCGGCCTCTTCAGCCGTTTCGTGGGTATGCTCACCGACAGCCGCTCCTTCATCAGCTATCCCCGCCACGAGTACTTCCGCCGCATCCTCTGCGACGTGCTCGGCAAGGATATCGAAGAAGGCAAGCTCCCTGCATCGGAGATGGATTTCATCGGCCAGATGGTAGAGGACATCTGCTACAATAACGCCGACCGCTACTTCGGATTCTAGACCCGATGAAACGCCGTCTGCTATACCTTCTGATAGCGCTCCTTCCCGTACTGCTCTTTTTGCAATGCGGGGGGGATCCTATTGAAGAAGTCATTGAAGAGGAAATCCAGACTGTCGAAGATGATCCGGTGGACGATCCAGCTCCCAGCGCAAGCCAGGAAGACGATCTGGCATGCCCCGATCCTCCCACCACCGGCACTGTCGATGCCAGCGCACTTATAGGCTATGCCGCTTCGGTTACCGGCGGCAGCGGCGCAAGCAGCACGAACATACTCCACTTCGATAACGGCAAGGCTCTCCAAGCCTGGCTCCTGGCCCGTGCCAAATCGGAGAAAAAGGGAGATAGCAGCCCGGTGATAATCTGGCTTAGCGGTACTTTCGGACCGGACGACGGACGCGATTACAGCGCCGAGCACCCTTGGTTCGACGTGAAGGAG
>JAILMV010000187.1 GCA_024692185.1 Bacteroidales bacterium
TACCTCCGGGAAACCGGCAGGGAAAATGACCTGATCAGGACATTCTATACATCGACCATCCCCGAGGAGAACGAAGATACCATCAGGAAGATACTTGCGGAGCATAAGGATCTGGGAGGCATAGCCGTGCTGAATTCCAGGGGCAGTTCCATAGCGGAGGTACTGAAGGATCTCGGCCGGGAAGATGTGAAACTGGTTTCTTTCGACCTTACTATGCGCAACGTGGAATTCCTCAAGGAAGGAAGCATATATGCCCTGCTCTGCCAGCATCCTTTCTGGCAAGGTTTCGAGGCGGCCTCTGCGCTTTGCCGGTATCTCATACAAGGCAAGAAGCCTGATACCGTACTCAATCTCCGCTCGGTAGATATCGTTCTCAAGGAGTTAGTTGATTTTTATAAAGAAGGTTAACAATCAATATGCGTAGTTTTTTTATCTCTCTCAAGACCATTTCGATATTATTCCTGATGGCCTGTATAGTTTCTTGTTCCGGACCTGCCACTCCGAGGGCCGACCATGTCATCTTCATCGGAATCGACGCCATGAGCGCAATAGGAATTCAGAGGGCACATACTCCGAATTTCAACAAGATGATAGAAAACGGCGCAGTTTCGGTGCACAGCCGCTGCGTGCGTGAGACCTCCAGCAGCCAGAACTGGATGTCTATGGTAAGCGCCTCACCGGTCGAAGTCCACGGCGTCCTCACCAACAAATGGAATCCGGGAGAGGCCGGCAACGTAGTTCCCGCCCTCAAGAACGGAATCGGGCTCTATCCTACCATCTTCGACCACATACGTGCCCAGAAGCCCGATTATAAGCAGTACGCTTACATCGAGTGGACCGGTGAGACCAGGATGTACGACATGTCCGTATTCGACAAGGTAGGCGTCCGCAAGCAGACTCCAGGCATTGAGGATTATCACGACGTGCTGGATGCGGCATTCTCCGATTATCTCCAGGACCGCCCGGAGATGATGTTCGTCTCCATAGACATCGCCGACCACATCGGCCATACCTTCGGACATGAATCCAAGCAGTATTTCGATACCATTACCGAGCTGGATTCCCTCATCGGCAACTTCGTGAACACGCTCGAGGAAAGGAAATGGATGAAGAATACCGTAATCATCATCACTGCCGACCATGGCGGAATAGCTTACGAGCATGGCGGAGATACCATGGTGGAATATGAAATCCCCATCATCCTTTACGGAAAGGGGGTTACCAAGGGCAAGGTAATGCAGCACGTGAACATGATCTACGATACCGGTGCCACCGCAGCGGCCCTTCTCGGGGTAGAACTGCCCTGGGAATGCCGCGGAAAGTTCCTTGCGGAGGCTTTCGGCCCCGCGGATGACAATGTGTATGTGCAGGCCCCTCTGGCACAGCCATTCAAGGGCTCGGCCAAAGATGGCGTAGTCTTGTCGGTAGATGATCCTGAGGCGGAGATCCATTATACCGTGGATGGCTCCGAGCCCACTGCGGAGAGCAAGCTCTACGATGGCCCCATAAAGATAGAAGGTGCCACCAGGCTCCGCTCCGTGGCCTGCAAGAAGGGCTGTACCAGCGTGATTGCGGACAATTACTTCTATCCCGAGGGGCAGCTCGCGCCCATAGCCTACAAGATTTATTATAATGTGATGGAAGAGTCCATGCCCGACTTTACCAAGTTCGGACATGCGGACGAGCAAGGCTACTGCAACCATTTCGAACTTAGTGAATTCGACGTGAACGAGCTGGACCATTTCGCCATTCTCTTCACGTCCAACTTCATAGCGGAGAAAGATGCGGAGTACCGCTTCGAGATCACCGTGGATGACTGGGCCCGCCTCTACATCGACGGAAAGCTTCTGGTAACCTCCCATTCGGTTACTCATCCTGCCTATGGCAAAGTGCGCCTTGCGGCCGGCAGCCACAAGATCAAGCTGGAATACTACGAGCATTCCAGGACCCAGTGCCTCGATATGAGGTATAGCGTGGATGGCGGTCAGAACTGGCCGGTTTTCCCCACTGTGCTTGAAAGATAGTTTATGAAGAGAACGCTAGAGATACTCGCCCTGGCCCTTTCCCTCTGTCTGGCCGCTTCCTGCAAGCCGGATCCGGGGACCGAGGCCCTCGCCTATGTGGATCCGCTGATCGGAACCCAGGGGCAGGGGACCCAGTACGGAGGAATGATGCCTATGGCGGGCGTTCCCTTCGGATCCATCCAATGGGTACCCATGACCCGCCTGACGGAGGTTGGCGTGCTCAGCTACAATGAGTCCGACTCCCTGCTGCTGGGCTTCATAGGAACCCGCCAGCCCGCAATTTGGATGGGAGAGTGGGGGCAGGTCTCCATCCAGCCTCAGCTCGGAAAGGAACCCGTCCTGGAATATGACAGCAGGGGGCAGAAGATCGAGAGCCAGGAATACACGCCTTACTATGGCAGCGTTACTGCCGGCGGAATAATGACCAGATTCGCCGGTGCCGGGCATTCAGCCATCTTCGACATCTCCTCCGCCGACCATCTGGTAATAGACGCTTCCCGCAAATGCAGCGGCAAGGCCACCAACCCTGCTGCCCTGCCCGGCCATCTGGAATTCTCTGCCGACGGCTGGAGCGCTTCCGGCTGGAACTGCGACATGTTCGATGGCCAGCATAGCAGCCCCAAACCTAATTTCAAGGGATATTTCTACATGGAATTCTCCCATCCCGCACTTAAGACCAAGGTCATTGACGATTTGGGAGATGAATGCTGCGGCTATGCCACTTTCGGCGTGTCCGGGGCTCCTCTGAAAGTCAGGGTAGGCGTATCTCTTATCAGCGTCGAGCAGGCCAAGGCCAATCTCCACTCCGAGATAGGCCGCAAGGGAGTCGGGCGGGTCGCCAAGGCCGCCAGGGAAGCCTGGGCTGCCGAGTTCCGTAAGCTGCTTATCGATGCCGACGAGGACGTGAAGACCATCTTCTACACCGGTCTTTACCATTCCCTGCTATACCCCAGGAGAATCGACGAGGACGGCCGCTATTGGTCGGCCTTCGACGATTCCATCCACGAAGGAAAGATGTACAGCTGCTGGTCGATGTGGGATACCTATCGTGCCGAGCATCCTTTGCTCTGCCTGATGGTGCCTGAACGCATCGACGAGATGATGCAGAGCCTGGTGGAGATGTACCACGAAGGAGGATGGCTGCCCAAATGGCCGAATCCGGGCTATACCGGGATAATGATAGGATCTCCCGCCGAAACCATACTGGCGCAGGCTTGGACCGAGGGTTTCCGCGGCTTCGACCTGGTGGAGGCCTATGCTGCCGTGAAGAAGAATGCCACCGTCCCGCAAGCTACCGACATGGAGTTCGACTGGAGGGACCGTGGAAACTTCGGAGATACCCCCGAGACCCGCGGAGGACTTACCCGCTATCAGACCATAGGCTATGTGGCCGGCGACGAAACCCGCGAGTCGGTTTCCCGTACCCAGGATTTCGGTCTTCAGGACTTGGCGGCCGCCATTCTTGCCGATGCTGCCGGCTATCCCGAGGATGCGGAGTATTTCCGCAAGCGTTCAAATAACTACCGTAATCTCTGGAATCCGGAAGAAAAGATGTTCCTTCCCAGGGCTGCTTCCGGTGAATGGATGGAGCCTTCCAGGTTCCACTACTGCGAAAGCAACCAGTGGACCGCGCTCTGGTGCGTCCCTTACGACGTGGATGGGATTGCGGAACTGCTCGGCGGCCGGGACGAATTCGAAAAGCGTCTGGACGAGTTCTTCGAGAATCGTTTCTGGGTGCCGGAGAGAGGCAACAAGTCCGTCCACGGCAATGAACCCAGCCATCATATCGCCTATCTCTACAACAGGATAGGCCGTCCGGACAAGACCCAGGCCAGGGTGCGGGAAATAATGTCCCGTTCATATTCCACCGGCCGCAAAGGTTTCGACGGGAATGAAGATTGCGGGCAGATGAGTGCCTGGTACATACTTTCTTCGCTTGGCCTCTATATGCTCAATCCGGCCGACGGCTGGTATGAGATCGGGGCTCCCTGCGTGCGGGAAGCTACCTTGACCATAGGGAAGCCCTACACTCCCGCAAAACTGCACATAACGGTGCGTAACCTTTCTCCCGACAACACTACAGTAAAGAGCGCCAGTTTCAATGGAAAAGCCATCGAAGACTGGCGCATACACCATAACGAGCTTATCAAGGGAGG